>JAFYZV010000203.1 GCA_017548525.1 Prevotella sp. | reverse complement strand
TTCGATTTTGTATACTATTCTTTTGTAAAAATAAAACGGACAAATAAGTTACTTACGGGAAAATTCGGGTTACATGATATAAAGGTGGATTAGGAATTGATTTATAATTTTGCAATCAGAAAAAGCAATTCATTTTTTTAGGTTAGTTATATAGTAGTAGTTTGTTGGGTTGGCAATCCGTCCATAACCCGTTTTAGAAAAAATTTAGAGCTTACATTGTTTAAGAGTCTGGGCTTGTGAAAGTCCAGGCTCCTATTTCCCTTTTTCACATTTTAATTTAAGGGAATCTTTGGGGTCAGAAATACGAAAAATTATAATTATGAAGAGACAAATGATGGTTGTTGCCGCTATGATGGGCTTGTCGATGGCGGCTCATGCACAAAACCCTATCGTGCAAACATGGTTCACCAGTGACCCTGCGCCCTTGGTGCATGATGGTACGATGTATGTATATACGGGACATGACGAGGATGGTGCGGACTTTTTCTGGATGCAAGAGTGGCGAGTATATTCGTCGCAAGACATGGTGAACTGGACAGACCACGGCTCCCCGCTCGCCTTGGAATCATTCTCTTGGGCAGATGATCGTGCTTGGGCGAGCCAGTGTATAGAGCGCGACGGGAAATTCTATTGGTATATATGCGCCCATTCCAGGTTGTCGAAGGGCATGGCGATAGGCGTTGCCGTTGCTGACTCGCCAACGGGACCGTTCCGTGATGCCCTTGGCAAACCACTCTTTGAGAATGGTTCTTGGGACCATATCGACCCCACCGTGATGATTGACGACGATGGGCAGGCTTGGTTGATGTGGGGTAATCCTCGTGTGTATTACTTGAAACTGAATCGCGACATGATTTCCATCGATGGTGAGTTGGGCATGTTGCCGATGACAGAGGAGGCTTTCGGATCGCCAATGATGCGTGAACGTGAGAAAGGCAAGACCTATAAGGATAGTTATGTGGAAGGTCCTTGGTTGATGAAAGCTCCTCTTCCAGCAGCTCCCAAAGGAAAGAAGGCACTTCTAACCGCCAAGTCATATTACTTACTTTATGCCGCAGGGGGTGTTCCAGAACATATTTCTTACAGCACGGCACCGTCTCCCACGGGTCCTTGGGCGTATGCGGGCGAGATCATGCCCCTCAGTGAGACTAACTCCTTTACAAACCATTGTGGGGTGGCTGACTATCAGGGACACCATTATTTCTTTTACCATACAGGAAAACTGCCGAAAGGCGGAGGTTTCGGGCGTAGCGTCGCCGTGGAGGAATTCCAATACAATGCTGATGGGTCGTTCCCAACGATACTCCCCACGGATGAGGGCGTGAATCCTGTTGCTACGTTTAATCCCTATCGTCGTGTGGAGGCGGAGACGATGGCATTCTCGCAAGGTGTGAAAAGTGAGCAAAACGAGGAGGTGGGTGTATATATTACAGACATTCACAATGGCGACTTCATCAAGCTGAGAGAGGTTGACTTTGGCAATCAAGTGCCTCGCACATTCACCGCACGTGTCGCCTCTGGTTTGCGTGGCGGGCAGATTGACATCCGTCTTGACAGTATCGGCGGGCAAAGCCTTGGAGTCTTGGACGTGCCAGCCACAGGTGGTTGGGAGAAGTGGCAAACTCTCACCCTCGACTTGAAGGCGATAGCTACTGGCACACGCGACCTCTATCTTGTGTTCCATGGACGTAAAGGACCGAAGCTCTTCAACTTTGACTGGTGGGAGATGCGTGGTATGGAACAAGTGAACATGCCGCTCTTCCAAACGAAATACACGGCAGACCCGTCTCCACTCGTCGTGGGTGACACATTATTCTTATATACATCCCACGATGCCTCGCCCGAAGACATCGCCGATGAAAGAGAGAAAAACTCTGCCGGATTCTTCATGTATGATTGGTTGCTTTGGTCTACCACCGACATGGTGAACTGGACGGAGCATGGGGCTGTTGCCTCATTAAAGGATTTCTCTTGGCGCAGTCGCGAGAATGGGGCATGGGCTATCCAAACTGTGGAGCGCAATGGCAAGTATTATCTTTATGCTCCCCTGCATGGCCATGGCATCGGCGTTCTGGTAAGCGACAGCCCATACGGTCCTTTCAAAGACCCGCTTGGCAAGCCGTTGGTTTGGCAGCAGGAGCATTGGGACGACATCGACCCTACGGTGTTTACCGATCAGGACGGGCAGGCATATATGTATTGGGGAAATCCAAGCACCTATTATGCCAAGCTCAACGACGATATGGTGTCATTGAAAAGCGAGGTGGTGAAATTGCCGCATATCGACACATACCAAGAAGGCCCCTGGTTTTATCGGCGCAATGGACATTATTACTTAGGCTATGCCACAACCTGTTGCCCCGAAGCCATCGGCTATGCCATGAGCGACTCGCCTACGGGGCCGTGGGATGCCAAGGGTTACATCATGCGACCCACGCAGCGCGACCGTGGCAATCACCCAGGCATTTGCGACTTTAAGGGGCATTCCTACCTCTTTGGGCAAAACTACGACCTCATGCACTTGGAAACCTTTGTGCACCATGAACGACGTAGCGTCTCTGCCACGGAGATTTCATACAATGCAGATGGCACTATACAAGAAGTACCTTATTGGTTAGACCAGCAACCCATTGCCCAACTCCATTGGCTCAATCCCTATCAGAGAGTGGAGGCAGAGACCATGGCGTGGGGATATGGACTCAAATCTGCCAAGATGGGAATACCCAATACGGGCGTGGTGGCAGACATGCCACAATCCACAGGCCGTTGCAATATGTATGTCTACGATGTCAATGATGGCGAGTATATCCGCCTAAGGGGAGTGGACTTCGGCGCGGGAGCCAAGCAGTTTGGCATCATGGCTGCCGCCACGGGCAATGCCACCCTCACCCTCCGTCTTGATGGGATAGACGGTCCCGTTATCGGTACGGTCAACATCGGCAAGACGGGGACGGTGGATAAATACCGTCTCTTCAATGCAAAAGTCAAGAATGCTTCTGGTGTCCATGACCTTTATCTCTGCTTCAGCAACACACTTGGCGACACACGTCTTGATTGGTGGCAGTTCAAATAATATAAGGTTATAACTTGAAAGATTGCATGATGATGAAAAGACTTGTCCTTCTCTCACTCTTAATGTGGATGGTTGCCACTTCCTTTGCTTTGGAGAATATTACAGTAGGCAATACCACTCGCACCATGATTGTTTATGCCCCGAATGGACTTCCAGCAAGTCCCGCTTTAGTCATCGCCTGTCACGGGGCAAACCAGGATGCTGCATACCTTCAAAGCTTATCGAAATGGGAAACGGTGGCAGATACGGCAAAGTTTGTTGTGGTTTATGCCAATGGTGTCAATAAGTATTGGGACATCTCGGGTACAAGCGACTTGCAATTCATGCAAGCCATCATCGACAAGATGTATGAGCGATATCATATCAACCGCAACCGTGTCTATCTCACAGGATTCTCCATGGGAGGCATGTTCACGTACTATGCCGCATCGAAGATGGCAGACAAGATAGCTGCTTTCGCCCCCGTGAGTGGTTATTTGATGGGTGGACCCAATGCCACGTCGAGCCGCCCAGTTCCCATCTTGCATACCCATGGCACTGCGGATGATGTCTGCGTGTACAGTGGTGTTCAGTCGCACATCGATGCTTGGGTAAAGTTCAACGGTTGCAACCCCACGCCTGAAGTCATCAAGCCTTATCCTGCCTCAAAGCCCAATTCGCCAGCGTCGATGAAACGGTACAAGAATGGCAAGAATGGCGTGGAGGTGGCATTGCTCACACTTGCCGACAAAGGACATTGGTGGTCGATGGATACCAGCCAAGCCCTCACCTCCGAAGAGGTATGGAACTTCTGTAAGCGTTATTCACTTGGTGCCGATGCGCCCGAGGTGACCTCCATCAGTCCTGAAAACCTGTCGTTTGACTTGTTGGCAGAACGTGATAACAAGTTTGAGGCGACATTTAATGAAGAGGTGGATTGTTCTCAACTCCGATCCACGCTCGCTTCTGCGCAGGGCAGTGTCAATCTTGATATATTGACACAGGGCTTCGCTTCCACTGTTACCTTTGCCCTTCCCGTGGATGCCACTGTCGCCGACGGAGAGAATACGTTGACCATCGCTAATGCCGTGACCAAGAAAGGAGGGGTATTGGATAAAACAACTTTCACCTATTACTATGGTATAGAAGATGTGGGTGAGACGATACGGGTTGATACCATCTACGCCCCCGACTGGTATGCGGAACGTGAAACGGTGGGTGAGGGTATCCCGACAGGATGGAGGCGTGTGAACACTACGTCATCAGGGGGTACCGAAACACTCAACGGTCCTACTGCCAATTGCACTGGGGTGCGCATGAAATATTTTGAAAGGGGTGGCGATTTTGATGCGGGGTTTTATTTGAGTGCCCGCGATAACCAGAAATGCAATCTCTATTATGGCATGTTGAGTGGAAATCTATTAAAACTCAGGGCGGGCAAATATCGCATGTCGTTCCGTTCTGTTTATTGGAGTGAAGGTGCCATGACCAGCCGTGCCACTTTCAGTTTTCATCTGTTGAAAGACATCAACACCCCTTTGCATTCTGCGACATCCCTTCTTTCAACAGGTACCATGAAGGAGAATACCAGCCAACAAATCAAAGATTCCAGACTCCATGAGATAGACTTCGCCGTGAATAGTGATGCCGTCTATGGGCTGTGTTTCGAGATGGACGAGGGATGGAATTCGGTCATAGTCGGTAGTGTCGTATTGACCACGCAACCCTCCATTGCCGATCAATACAAGGGAACATTCCTGCGAACACTCCATGCGGCTCAATCTGCCATTGTCGGATATGAAGATACGGAGGAGGGCAAAGCCTTGCAACAGGTTATCGATCAATACGCCGACTTCACGTCCACCGCACCAAGTGCATACGCCGCTGCCACGGAGGCAGTAGACGCAGCCCTCGTCGCATTCAGGAATGCCCGCGAGGTTTCCGCCATCTATCCCTCTGTGCAGATCGTTGGCAAACCCCGTAACGCTACCGTCTATTCATTGACGGGAATGAAGAGGGCTGCACCGCAGAAGGGCATCAATGTTGTTCGGTCTGCAGATGGCAAGGCAAAATTAGTTCTTCATGATTGATGGATATGAATGTTTAGTGTTTAATGTTTAGCGTTTAGTGTTAATGGAGATGAGAAGGTCTCTATGCGCCTTGTTAGTGCTTATTGCCTCCATGACGGCAAGGGCAGAACGGTTTTGCATCGCCAAAGATGGATGGAGGGCGACCATTGTCGTAGACCAAAATGATTGGACGGGTGTCATACGTGCGTCATACGATTTGGGAGATGATGTGCGGAAAGTTACTGGGATCCCATCCGATGTCGTGGAAAGCAAGAAGGCAGGGAAAGGCAATATCATCATTGGTTCCATCGGGAAAAGTAAGCTCATTGACGGTCTCGTCAAGCGAAAGAAACTCGACGTAAGCAAGATTCGAGGACAATGGGAGTCGTTTGTCATTGATGTCATCGATGGAAATCTCGTTATTGCGGGTAGTGACAAACGCGGAACCATCTATGGGATTTACGAAATCAGCCAACGCATTGGCGTGTCACCATGGTATTGGTGGGCAGATGTGCCAATAAGACACCAACAGGAAGTCTATTACGACGACGGGCAATTCATCATGCCCTCACCCACAGTGAAGTATCGAGGCATCTTCATCAACGATGAGGACTGGGGCTTGAAACCTTGGGCTGCCACCAATTATGAACGAGAATTGGGCGACATCGGTCCAAAGACATACGCCCGCGTCTGTGAGTTGTTGCTACGCTTGAAAGCTAATATGTTGGCTCCCGCCATGCATAGTTGCACGGGAGCATTTTACTCACATCCCGAGAGCAAGGTGGTTTGCGATTCCTTTGGCATCATCATTACCACCTCACATTGTGAACCGTTGCTGTTGAATAATGCAGCCCAAAGCGAGTGGAACCAGGAAACCGATGGTGATTGGAATTACAAGACCAACCGCGAGACCATCATCAAGAAATGGGAAGACCGCCTCTCCGAGGCATCCCAATATGAGAACATCTATACCGTTGCCATGCGGGGATTGCATGATGCGGGGCTTCGTGGCAACCTGCCGATGGAGGAGCGTGTGCCACTCATCGAAAAAGTCATTCACGACCAACGTGAACTCTTGGTGAAACATCGTGCATGGTCGCCCGCCAATGATGTGGATAAAGCACCAGACAGGGTAACTGCCATCCCGCAAATCTTCGTTCCGTACAAGGAAACGATGGATATATACGAGAATGGATTGAACGTTCCCGATGACATCACGTTGGTTTGGGTGGATGATAATTATGGTTACATGAAGCGGGTGAGCAGTCCCGAAGAGCAGAAACGGAGTGGCCGTGCGGGTGTCTATTATCACTTGTCCTATCTTGGTGCGCCGCACGACTATCTCTGGATCAATACCACCCCGCCCGTATTGATGTATGAGGAACTGAAGAAAGCATACGATGCAGGGGCTGACCGCTATTGGCTGCTCAATGTTGGCGACATCAAACCCATGGAACTTGGCATTCAAACCTTTATGGATATGGCATGGAATATCGACGACTTTGACTTCGACAAGGCGCATCGCCACCAAGCCCAATTCCTCCATTCACGGTTTTCTGCGTCTGAATCCCAGTTCCAGTCGTTGTTAGACGACTATTACAGGTTGGCTTGGAGTCGCAAGCCAGAGTTTATGGGATGGGAATATGAATGGGATGACAAGGAACATACTGGGTTGAAGCCCACGGAGTTTTCCATCTTCAATTATGACGATTTCCAACAGCGCTTAGCAGATTATCAACATATTAGTGATGAGGTGGAGAGATTGTCTGACGGCTCTTCCGCCTATTATGAGTTGGTGCAGTTTCCCATTCAAGGCGCGTATCAGATGAACCGCAAGTTCATGATGGCACAACTTAGCCATGAGATGCTGAGCCAAGGAGACTCTGCCTGTGCCAAATGGGCTGCCCAAGAGATGGAGATGGCATACGACAGCATCAATAGCTTGAACCATCGGTACTGTGAACAACAGAATGGCAAGTGGCGGGGAATGATGACCTTGCCCCCGGGATATTGCGCCCTGTATCATGAGAAGCCCGACGTACCCCTGCTTGAGACGGCAGCTGTCACCCCTGTCAACCTGATCCCACGGCATGAACCTTTGCAGGGATGTCATGTCATCGACTTGGCAAACTATTCTAACAAGAGTGATGATGCCCAGCTCATCAAGGGAATAGGCTATGACTGGCAGGTCATGCGGCTTGGAGAGGTTGCATATCCCTTACCCGCTATTCCTAAAGATACCATCGAAGTTACCATTTACACAGTACCCTTTTGGTCGCTCTATGCTGGCAAGAGTAATGCCATCGCCATTCGTGTGGACGCGGGGGAAGCACAAATATTTGAAAACAAGTTTTATGAATATTCCCGTTCTTGGAAAGACCAAGTGATGCGCAATGGTGCGGTGTGTCGCCTTCGCTTTGCCATCGATAAGGACAAACCATCCCACACCATCCAATTCTATGCCCTTGACCAAGGGCAGATGCTCCAGCGTGTCATCGTTGATTGGGGCGGGTTGAAGCCTTCCTATGTCGGTCCAAGCAATAAATGAAAGTCGTTTAATTTAAATACCTATTTCAATCATGAAAAAATTATCATTCCTTTTGTTGTCCGTGTTGACATTATTGGGTTGTAGTTCGCCCAAAGACAAGAATCCCGTGTTGACCATCGAGGGTGGTCAAGTGCAAGGTGTATTGGCAGAAAATCCTGGCGTGTATGTCTATCGTGGCATCCCATACGCCGCTCCTCCTATCGGCGACCTCCGTTGGAAAGAGCCACAGCCCGTGGTAGCGTGGGACTCGGTGCGCATTTGCGACAAGTTTGGACACCCTGGGTACCAAGCTGTTCACTATCCTGGCGGCTATGCCTCGGAGTGGGGTTATGGTGATGAGGCTCCTTATAGTGAGGATTGTCTCTATCTGAATGTTTGGACGAAAGCACCGGGGCAGACGGATAAGAAATTGCCCGTCGCCTTATGGATTCATGGAGGAGGCTACTTTGAGGGCTGGGGTTCCGAGCCTGAGTTTGATGGACAGGAGTGGGCATCGAAGGATGTGGTCCTTGTCAGCATCAATTATCGCCTCGGCATTTTTGGTTTCATGACCTATCCTGGGCTATCCGCAGAGAGTCCGCACCATGTCTCGGGCAACTACGGCATCCTTGACCAGATCCAGTCACTGAAATGGATTCAGCAGAACATCGCCCAGTTTGGTGGCGACCCCGACAATGTAACCATCTTCGGGCAGAGTGCAGGAGCGGGCAGTGTACGCACGTTGTGCGAGAGTCCGTTGGCACGTGGCTTGTTCCATAAAGCCATCATTATGAGTGGCGGTGGCATTGACGTGCCAGCCAAACCAGGTGAGCAAGCCAAGCCCGCTACGCCCATGAACAAATTCTTCACTTACAATCCCACCCTTCCTGTGAGCGAGGCAGAGACCAAGAAAGTGATGGACTGGGCAGGGCTGACAGACTTGCAGAAGCTCCGTGCCGCTTCCACGGAAATCCTTTACACCGTGGGGCGCATGTATAATATGGTGAACAAGAGCGACCTCTTCCTCATGCAACGTCCCATTGTCGACGGCTATGTCTCACTGAAACGCTTCGACGAGGCCACACGTGAGGGCACGATTGCCGATGTGCCTTACATGATTGGCTATACGTTGAACGACATGGGGTCGATGTCTCCTGGCATTGCCGAGTTCTGCAAGGTACGACAGGATAAGGGTGGCAAGGCATGGGCATACGAATTTGCCCGTCCGTTGCCCGACGATGGCAAACATCCTGACATCACCAATCGCTTGAAGGGTGCTTTCCATAGCAGCGACCTTTGGTATGTATTCAAGAGCCTGAAACATGGATGGCGTCCATGGGTACAAGGTGATTGGGAATTGTCGGAGAAGATGTTGACGGCTTGGACCAACTTTGCCAAGTATGGCAATCCTAATGGCAAGGAGGATGGAGCATGGAAACCTTGCACGGCAGAAGAACCGCAGTTTATGCTCTTCAAACTCGACGATAAGGGGGCAGAGGCTTCGGAAATGGGCGACCCGATACTTCCTTAAAATGGGGAATGATGAGTGGTTAGTGTGGAGCGTCTATTCTTTAATCTCTAATATTTTGTTGACAAAACGAACACGAATCTAACGAATAGAACGAATGATTCGTGTTCGTTCCAATATGAAAACTATTTGTGTTCATCTTCTAAAAAATCATGAGAAAAGCTTTATATACAGTTATGGCGTTATGCTTGTTTGTCGTAAACACGGCAATAGCACAAACAGAACAACGGGGCACCATCGAAAGCGTGGAGGGACCCGCCACAGAGTTTGTGATGCAGTTGAAGGTTACGCTCGGTGAGCCTTATAGCGTTGGCGAGACACCTCACGGTCGCCGCACCGTCATTCCTATCACGGGCGGCACGTTTGAGGGACCACTGTTGAAGGGTACCATCCTCAATGGTGGTGCCGACTGGCAGCTTGCCAAAGGAAACCGCACGGAGATAGAGGCGATATACAGCATACAAACCGACGATGGCGTGTACATCCACATCCGCAATCGCGGCATCATTTGCCCCGGGCAGGACGACCAAGGGCGACCATCCTTTTATTTCAGGGCAGCCCCGCAGTTTGAGGCTCCCGAAGACAGCCGCTATGCTTGGTTGAACAATGCCCTTTTCCTTTGCTCGCCCTCCTTTGGTCAAAACGACGGCTTCAAGGGTATTATCCTGAATGTGTGGAAAGTTAAATGAATTATCGCATAAAGCCCAACTCGCGAACCTTGCTGCGGATTTTCTCGGCAAGGTTTTCATGGGCATCGGCAAGGGCTTTCAGTTCCTCTGCCGCCAAGTCGGCATCTTTCAGGCCGTTCTTGACTTGGTAAAGACCCGCATCCCACGTCTTGACTTTGTACCGGGAGGTGTTGATGAAGTTCAAGTTCTTGAAGTAGATCTTGTACACGTTTGATGCGGCATTCAGTACGGCTTGCGCCTCTTGGCTGAGTTCGTCTCGGTGGGAGAGAATCCACGAAGCGGCGAAGCGGTCATTCTTCTCCGCCACCATCGTCGTGGCGATGTCTCCGTCTTGGATTCCCCAATGGCTGACTTGTAGGATGGTGAACGGGAATAGGTGGTTCTTGATTTGGTAGACGTTACCCTTATATGCCACGTCTGCCAAGGCGCACGACTGGTTGGAATTGGCGAACAGGCTCCACACGACGCAGTCGTAGGCGTAACCAAGCGGGAACTTGAGCGACTCTTCAAATTTGAGGGAGGTCTGTTCGTTTCCCATGATGAAACGATATGGCTGATAGAATTGGTCACGGTCGTCGGGCCAGTCACTCTTATAAGTTTTCCTGACAGCGTGGATAATCATGGCTTTTAGGAAATTATCTTTTGTCACAGATAATGCGCCAGCACTCACATAAGGACCAGAATATAGTGCTACATAATTCTGATTCTGAATATCGTTGCCCTTTGTGCAAAGAGAACAGATAAAGCCTTTGCTGATTCGGTCTCTCACATCTTTGTTATTATGAGCAATGTTTAATGCCGAGGAGAATGGCGGAAATATCTCTGTACATTTAGGTCGTTCTATCCAATTGTTGAGAAACAGTTTCTTGTCGAGGGCAAAGAGGTGTTTCTTCCCAAAGTTCTCTGCTTGGCGGTCGAGCATGTCCACGGTGATATGCTGGTGCTCGATGAATCCTGATTGGTTGAGATCCCACACCAAAAAGCCGATGGGGTATTTACCAGTTACATTGGCGAAGTTTCTCGCATCGAAGATAAACCCTCGTTTAAATTGGTATCGGAATACTGATTGACGTAGTTTGTTGTCGTTATTTGCGTTGATGTACTTGATTTTAGAGAAAAGTCCCAACCAAGCCTTCTTGTCTTTAAACTCGTATTTGATACGATATAGGAACTGGGCAAATAGCTCCCTGCTCGTCTCGCCCAAGTTTTCAATGGTCATTAATTCGCGTATTGGGGTCATGCTCACATCCTTTTTGCTGTGGGCAGCGTCTTTCTTGTTCTGCGCCGTGGCGAAGGGCGGGTTGATGAAAACAATCCATTCCAATTCGGGATTGGCGAGGTCGTCCACCAATTGTTGCGGCATCTTCCATCCCCGAAACTTCCCTTGCTTGATGACATTCTCCACATCGTCGCGCAGATAGTCATACTGGAATACCGTCGCCTCACGGAAAATCCGCTTGCATAGCACCACATCCTCGGTGCGGAGGGTTGAAAGGTAGCAATACGGATATGCCTCCGACGGCAAGTGGTATTCCAGGTTGCCCGAGCCACAAGCCATGTCCCATAGCCTATACCTCCCCGAAGCCCAGTCTATCCGCCGCGCCTCTCCACCGATGACATCGTTCAGGTAGTCGATGGCTTTCTTTGCGAAGTGGATGGGCGTGTAGAATTCCCCCTCAAACCTACGCTCGAAATCGTCCGAGAGGCGGTCTGCCTTGGAGCGTATTCCCTGTATCGTCTTGATGTCGGTTGCCTTGTTGTAGAGCTGCCAGAATTGGTGATAGTCCTTTAGATTTAGTTTCTTGGTTCTTTCTATGCCCTCTCCCATCATGAAGAGGATGCGGCTCTGTGTGGGTATCTCGAAAGTCTGCCCCTCCTGGATGTCGCAGATGAAGTATTGCGATGGCTTGATGCCGTTTTTCACCGCCTCGCCAAATTTGGCATCCCATCGCGTGAAGACATTTTCGAAGTTGCGTTCGTTGATGTCTTTCTTCACGAGCGGTGCGCCAAAAAGGTGGTGTGTGTAGATGTCGCCCAGTAGCTTATCTAATGCCTGTAGCTCGTGTAGGTCAAATAGGTCGAACACATGCTCCTCCTCGATGCTCGACTTTTTCAGGTCTGCTATGAGCAAGGTGTCAGGGGATGACGGTGCCAAAGTCCAGTCGTACTTGTTGTCGTCGACGAAAGGCATCCACTTGGCCGTCTCCGTAACCACAGCCTCGTTCACGTCGGCAAGGCAGAGATAGGGTGGGATGGCTTGGTCGTCTGGCTCGTATTTCAGTCTTCTGACATAATAGAGTATTTGTGCCAGGATTTCCGCAATGTCTCCTATGCGCTTCATGTTCTTGTCATACTTGAACTCATACAATACTTCCGCCGTGTACAGGTCGCGCCTCTTGGATGTGTCGTGCGGCAGATGGAAGAACTTGACATACGAGAACTTCACGTCCTCCTCGTCTGATGCTTGCACAAGATCGTCGTGAAAGGCGATGTATCTGGCTCTGTCGACTCCTTTCACCTTGGTGTATTCCTTCTTTGCAGGTCTTTCAAGTTTAGCATTTCCCATGTTTCGGTTATGGTTGATAGTTCTGTCATTGTGGCAAGGGTTGCTGTTTCGAGGTCAAATGTACTAAAAAGAAACAAAAGCCACAAATGATATGGCAGTTTTTTATTCACCATGGTTGAAAAGCTAAGTATTCCAGATATAAGTTTCATGCCGCTGTTGGCGGTGATGGTTACATGAATGAAAGAATGTGTGACATATAGTAATATGTATTGTTGATAATTGTCGTACTTTTGTAGCATTGTTTGAATGGATATTACTTGAACATGAAAAAGTCTTTATTTGTATTCGTGTTTGTGCTTGTTGCGATATGTGGCAAGGCGCAGATGGTGGAAAATCCGATGTTGTGGGCAGACGTGCCCGACCCCGATGTCATCTGTGTGGATGACTGTTTCTATATGGTGTCCACGACGATGCACCTCATGCCTGGCGCACCTGTGATGCGGTCGAGGGATTTGAAGAACTGGGAGACGGTGGGGTATGTGTTTGACCGACTGACCGACTCGCCGAAGTATGACCTCTCGCCCACGGAGGGCACCGTCTATGGCAGGGGGCAATGGGCGACGTCGCTCAAGTACCACAATGGGAAGTTTTACGCCCTTTTCGCTCCCAATGAGGCGGGGGCGATGGGCGACACGTACATCTGCGAGGCGGAGCGGGCAGAGGGACCGTGGCGCGTGGTCTCGCGTATGCGCCATTTCCACGACTGTTCGTTGTTTTTCGACGATGACGGGCGTGTGTATGTGGTCTATGGCACGGGCGAGATGATGGAGCTAAAGCCCGACCTCTCCGATGTAATAGAGGGTACGTATACCAAGATTTTTGAGCGCGAAGCCGACGAGACGGGACTGTTGGAAGGCTCGCGGATGATTAAGCACAACGGCAAGTATTACTTGCTGATGATTTCACACGTGTTCGCACCGGGCCGCCACCGCCGCGAGGTGTGCTACCGTGCCGACGACATCCACGGTCCCTACGAGAAGAAAACCATCCTTGAGGCTGACTATGGCGGATTTCCTTACGTGGGGCAAGGAACTATTGTACAGTCGGGTAGCGGCGACTGGTATGGCGTGATATTCCAAGACCGTGGCGCGGTGGGGCGTGTGCCGTTGGTGATGCCTTGCCGATGGATCGATGGTTGGCCGATGTTGGGCGACGAGCAAGGTGCCATCCCCACGCAGATGCGCCCGTATGCCGCTAACCAACCCGTTGCTTCTATCGTCAAGAGCGATGACTTCTCTGACGCGAAATTGGGATTGCATTGGCAGTGGAACCACAATCCCGTGGATGAGGCATGGTCGCTCAGTGACCGACCTGGTTACTTGCGGCTGAAGTCGAGTAGGGTTGTACCCAACCTGTATCTCGCCCCCAACACGCTGACGCAGCGCATGGAGGGACCCACATGCAGCGGTAGCATCGAGATCGACCTGTCGCATTTGAAGGATGGCGACTGTGCTGGTTTTGCCGCCCTCAATGGCAATAGCGGTGTGCTGACGGTGACCAAGCAAGGCCGCAAACTCACGCTCTCCATGTCGGAACAGGCAGTAAGCCTCTCCAACAGGGAAAAGTTGGTTGAGAGTGTCAGCGAGAAGGTGATAGAGACCGTTGCCTTGAAGCAGTCGAAGATATGGTTGCGCATCGATGGCGACTTCATGCCGAGGCGCGACATCGCCACGTTCTATTATAGCCTCGATGGGGAGCAGTGGACAAAGATTGGCTCTGATTACAAGATGCAGTTCGACTTCCGCCGCTTTTTCATGGGGTCTAAGTTTGCCATATTCTATTATGCCACGCGCAAATTGGGCGGATATATCGACGTGAACAAGTTTTCAGTTCATAATTCATAGTTCATAGTTGGCTGCGCACGGGCAAGCCAAAGGCGGAAACTATGAACTATGAACTTTGAACTATGAACTTTTAAAAAAATAAACATTATGAAGATTAAATTTCTAATAAGTACCTTGCCGTTGACGGTATGTCTATTCGTCATGGTGGAGGCAAGGGCGCAGTTATCCACCAACCCAGATAAGTTCTTGGGAAACATCACGACAAGTTACAACGTGGACTTCGGGAAAGAGAAGTTTTATACGCTTTGGAACCAGATTACGCCAGAGAACGAGTCGAAATGGGCTTCCATCGAAGGCTCCCGACGTGGCAGCTTTAACTGGGGAGGGTGTGACAATGCCTACAACTATGCCAAGAACCACAATTTCCCATTCAAGTTCCATTGCTTGATATGGGGCGCACAGTACCCTTCGTGGATGGACAACCTCTCCACGGCGACACAATACAAGGCCATTGAGGAGTGGATGGATGCCATCAAGAAGAAATATCCCAACCTCCCCTTGATTGACGTGGTGAACGAGGCGGTGGCAGGACACCAGCCCGCACCCTACAAGGCGGCATTGGGCGGCGATGGCAAGACGGGTTACGACTGGATCATCAAGGCTTTTGAGATGGCGCATGAACGCTGGCCTGATGCCATCTTGATTTACAACGACTACAACACGTTCCAGTGGCAACGCACCGAGTTTATCAACTTGGTGAGGACGTTGCGCGATGCGGGTGCGCCCATCGATGCCTACGGTTGCCAGTCGCACGACCTCACAGACATGAGCCTGAGCGATTTCAAGTCGGCGATGACGCAAATTCAAAACGCGCTGAAGATGCCCATGTACAGCACCGAATACGACATTGGCACCGACGACGACAGCAAGCAGTTGCAACGCTATAAGGAGCAAATCCCCTATATGTGGGAGGCTGACTATTGCGCGGGCATCACCCTCTGGGGGTATATCTACGGTCGCACATGGACAACCAATGGCAATTCGGGCATCATTAAGGATGGGGTAGACCGTCCCGCCATGACGTGGTTGCGCGAATATATGCAGACAGATGCCGCCAAGAATGCCAAGAGTCCTTTCCCCGGCATGGTGAAAGAGGCATCGGTGTATGTCAAGCCAGGCTCATTGGCAGTCTCGAGGAATGACACCGTACCCATCACCGTCCGCGCCAGGTTGAAGACGAAGACCATCGACCACGTGGATCTCTACGTGAAAAACAAGCTCTACTGCACCATGACCGAAGCCCCATACACCACGGAGTATGTGCCTACGGTGTTGGGAAAACACGATTTGAAGGCAGTTGTGGTAGCCACTGACGGCTCCCAGTATGAAAGGCTGTCGTCTTTCACGGCATACACGCCACGTGCGCCTTACAAGGGGGAGATAGAAATCCCTGGTGTCATACAGGCTGAAAACTTCGATGCGGGCGCGGAGGGAATCTCTTACCATGACTCCGACACCCAGAACGAGGGCGTTTCCTATCGCACTAATGGCGGCGGCGTGGACATCGTCACTGGCAATGGCGGCTATGCCATTGGCTACACCGCCTCGGGCGAGTGGCTCGAATACACCGTCAACGTGAAGGAAGCGGGCAAGTATGCCTATTCTGCCACCGTCTCCTCGGGCGTGACAGGCTCGGGATTCACTCTTTCTCTCGTCGAGGATGGCAATGTCACTACCCTCTGTAAGGTGAACGTGCCACAGACGGGCGACAACGATTGGAACACTTACAAAACCATGGAGGGGAACCTCAATGTCAAGTTGAAGGAGGGCAAGCAGATATTCCGTATCACTATCGACGGCGGCTATTGCAACATCGACAAAATCCAGTTGAAATGCACCGTCAGCGATGGGGTGGATATGGTGACAACCGACAACAACCCATCCGCCGCCGACATCTATAATATCTATGGCATGAAGGTGGATGCCAATTACAAGGGCATCATCATCAAGAATGGTAAAAAGATTGTGAATCGTTGATTGAGACATAGCAGAGGATTATTATAATCGTTCTATACGGTATCAAAATTGAGCCATTGGCAACACCAATGGCTCAATTGTTTGTTATCTTTAATTATCTTTTCTATCTGTTAAACACACAAATGAACGTATGAAAATATGGGAAACAGCCTTTAATAGTTAAATCTTTGACGTAGATTAATAAAACCTTGCCGTGAATTATATAATCTTCGACGTAGATTATTAAAACTTCGTCGAAGATTTAATAATTCTTCATTGCTATCTGGCATAATTCCCATTAATCATTAAGAATGAAACATGACCAAATTCATAATCTTCACATCTTATCGAAAGTTGAGTCAATTATTTCTATTACACGTATATTACATATAACACATTACATGTACATGCTTGATGATTAATCGATAGTAGAAAGTAACATGGATAAAAGTATGTGTGACAAAATAGCAAGTGGGTTAGCTGAATAATCATTAATTTTGTAGCATTACAAATGAACATGATAAGTATATGAATATATTGATGAAAAGGTTTCTACCACCCACCTGCATTCTTTTGTTTTCCGTGATGTCTGTTTTGGCAGATGACGTGACCATCGACATAAGTGGGAATAACACCTCCTCTAACTATGTGTCATACAGCCAAGCCATTTCCTTGCCCGCCTCGCGGACGGTCAACGTGATGATGGCACGATACGCCTATTTCAGTTCCACCATCTCAGGGACAGGAACGCTCAACCTTTTTGCTGGCGGTGAACGATGCTACTTGGGAACAGCCAAGGGAGCGAGTTGGCCCAACTGGACGAATTACCGTGGCGACGTGCATGTCTATCCTTACCGCGAGAACTCCTCTTCGGCGGGTTTCTATGGCGTGGTGATGGCTCATGGCGGCAAGGTTTTCTCTGCAGAGGACATTGAAGGCGGCATTAAGTCGGGCAAGGTGAACAATTCCATGGAAAACAACCACGTCGTGTTGCATGATGGGGCGACACTCTGTTGTGAGGCGCATATCAGTGGCAGTGGTTTCCGTTTGGGCGAACTACAGGCTGAGGCAGGCTCTATCATCCAAGGATATATGAAGAAAGGCACCCGTCCCGCCTATTTCTTGGTGGGTTGTTTGGGTACTGATGCCACGTTGGCAGGAACAATAGCTCCCCCAGACAATAGTGACACCCATTTGGTAGGTATCATCAAGGAGGGGAAAGGTACTTACCGTATTACGGGTAATCGTAATTATATCAGTGGCGCACTCCGTGTGTTGGAGGGTCGTGTGCTTGTTTTGAACGACCGTGCAGAGGCCGAGCAGAAGAAGCTGCGCGGTGCCACGGGGGCGAAGTCTAACAACCAAGAGGCAATCGTCTATGTATTCAACCAAGGGTTGCTCGGTGGTACGGGTAGCATTGGCGGCACGGTCGATAACTATGGCACGATAGAGCCAGGCGATGACGGTTTTGGTACGCTTACGTTGAAGAACTATGCAGCCGCGAAGGAAGCCCATCTGTATGTCCGTCCATCGTCGGTGTTGCGTTTCAAGATTGGCTCTGCTAACCAATTTGACCAATTGGTCGTGGATGGTATGGTCAAGTATAACCGTATCGGACAAGACTTTGTGCCAAGCGATGAGATGCCCATTATCCAATTGGTATTGGATGAGAATGCCGACGTAAAGGTGGGCGATGAGTTCTGTTTGTTGACCGCTAAGGCAAAGGCATCACAGGATGGTGAGTGGCAGTTCCACCTGCAAAAGCCTGGCAAGTACACTTGGGCATTGGAGGAACGAGAGGAGAATGGAACATATACCGTAGTGGCACGATTGGTATCATTGGAAGACGATGATAACCCTGACGACCCCAATCCCCATGAAGACCCTCATGAGGGGAACCAGATGGGCGCATTCTATGATGATGGGATAGATGACGATACCGATGCCACGTCGTTGCGTACCTACGCAGAGAAGAATGGCAAGCTCATTGGCACCGCCATATCGACATGGAAGACCGACATTACCAACGAAAACCTTGCCATCACGAAGGAGATAGGTAAGCAATTTAGCCTCCTTGTAGCGGAGAACGAGATGAAGTTTGATGCGTTGGAACCCTCCCGTGGACAGTTCAGCTATTCGGGTGCTGACAACTTGGTGAACTTCGCCCGTCGTCATCAGATGACGGTGCGCGGCCATACGTTGGCTTGGCATTCCCAGTTGCCAACGTGGGTATCGAGCGATGGCAAGAAAAACGACCAAAACTGGAGCCGTGCGGAGGCTCTCTCGATATTGGAGAACCATATTACGAAGGTGGTCAACCATTTCAAGGGGAAGGTTGTGGAATGGGATGTGGTGAATGAGTGCTTGGACGATGACCAGACCACCGTCCGCACCAATCCCGATAGTTATGACTTGCGGCAGAGCGTATGGACACGTGCCATCGGCGAGGACTTCATCGACTCGGCGTTTGTCTATGCCCATCGGGCAGACCCCAACGCCTTGCTCTTCCTCAATGACTATGGCGTGGAACTGCAAGGAAAGGCGAAATCGAGTGCCTTCTACAATCTTGCTATGCGGTTGAAGAGGTCGGGTATTCCCATTGATGGTGTCGGTTTGCAATGTCATTTCTCCGTGGGCGATGTGGATTCCGTGAAGTTGGAGAATACCATCCGCCGCTTCGCTGCCGCTGGCTTGCGGTGTATCATCACCGAACTTGACATGGGCATCCCCTCCACATCGGAAAAAGACTTGGAGGAACAAGCCCGCAATTACCGTGTCATCACGGATATTGTACTCAACAACGACAATTGTCCGTATCTTGTGATATGGGGAGTGAAGGACAATGACAGTTGGAGAGACTCGTCCAACCCATTGCTTTATACCTCTGGGCTATCGAAGAAACCCGCCTATTTTGCCGTGCGGTCGGCATTGCGCCATCGTGCCATTGTCAATGAGTTATTGTCTGTAGATAATTCTGTTCAATCGCTGGGTAATCAGGATGATGCGGTTTATGACCTCTTGGGTCGTCGTGTGGATGCCCTGCACTTGATGCCTGGTATTTATATAAAAGGTGGAAAGAAGATAATGGTTTGTCATTAAACATATTATGCTCATGGAAGGAAAGAGAAGAAAAGTAGTCCTTGGCATGTTTGCCTTGACGTGGATGGTGGTGGCAACTGCATCTGCCGTTCCCACAGACCCTCCTTTGGTATATAATCAAGAGAACTCTGGTGCTCCTGCTCAGATACAGTTTCCTACGGTGGATAAGTTGCCCGTGGTAAAGCAATTGCCTGACCCGCTCGTGTGGAGTAAAGGAAAGGGTAGGGTAAAGAAGTTCTCACAGTGGGAGAAACGGCGCAATGAAATATCCGCTGCCATTCAACATTATGGCATCGGACAAAAGCCCGCTGTTGCTCCAGAATGCGTCAAGGCACGGATGGATGGCGATACCTTGATTGTGGATGTGACGGTGAATGGCGAGACATTGACGCTGCGCTCCGAGATTCGTTATCCTGATGTGGGCAATCCCCCCTACGCCGTGATGATAGGAACCAGTGGCATTGCGTTGCCAAGGAAGTTGTTTGAGGGTCGTCCCATCGCTACCATGGTATTCCATGAGAAACAAGTAAATGACTATTCACAGTGGGGAAACCATCATGACCGTGGAGAACATTCCTTTGACCGTCTCTATCCGTCGTTGACGGAGAATGGAGCATATAGTGAGTGGGCATGGGGTTTGAGTCGTCTGATTGATGGCTTGCAGTTGCTCGGTGCGGACATTACTCACATCGACACACGCCACATAGGCGTTACAGGCTGCTCGTATGCTGGCAAGATGGCACTCTTCTGTGGTGCGTTTGATGAGCGTGTCGCCTTGACTATCGCCCAAGAGCCTGGTGGTGGCGGTGCTGCTGCTTGGCGTGTGTCGCATGAGATGGACGGCGTGGAGAGTTTGGAGAAGACCGATTATCATTGGTTCAAGGAGTCGATGCGGACTTCTTTCTCTGGCGATAGTGTCTATCGACTGCCGTACGACCATCATGAACTATGTGCGATGGTTTGTCCACGTGCCTTGTTGCTTCTCGGCAATCCTGATTATAAATGGCTTGCTGACTCTTCCATGTTGGTGTCTGCACGGGCAGCACGGGAGGTGTGGAAACATTTTGGCATTGCCGACCGTATGGGCTATTCCATCATCAGTGGTCATCCTCATTGCCAACTTCCTGAAAGTCAATATCCCGAAGTGATTGCGTTTATCGACAAGTTCTTGTTGGGAAAGGACACGAATACTGATAATGTGCAGGTGTCGGATATTGTGGAAAGATGAAAGTTGAGTGTTGAGAGTTTAGTGTTGAGTGTTTTGGATAAGAATCTTTAATTCAATAATAATATCATTATGAGCCAAGTATTAAGAAAGATGTTTTTGTCTGTCCTATTGCCATGTATGCCATTTGGTTTGGCTTTGGCAGGGGTAGGCAGTTTGGATGAGGGAGTAGACCCTAATTTCTACATTTTCCTGTGTTTCGGGCAGTCGAACATGGAAGGGGCGGCACGACCAGAGGCGCAAGATTTGGCAAGCGTCGGTCCACGATTCCTGTTAATGCCCGCCGTTGACGACCCTCAGCGGAACCGTAAGAAGGGCGAATGGTGTGAGGCAACCCCTCCCCTCTGTCGTCCTAATAACGGATTATCGCCAGCAGATTGGTTTGGTCGCACTCTCGTTGCTTCCTTACCACAAAACATTCGCGTGGGTGTGATTCATGTGGCTATTGGTGGCATCAAGATTGAGGGATTCATGCCAGAAGAGATTGCCAACTATGTGAAGACCGCTCCAAGTTGGATGAAAGGGATGTTAGAGGCATACGACAACAATCCTTACCAGAGACTTGTGGATTTGGGAAAGAAAGCCCAGAAAGACGGGGTGATTAAGGGGGTGTTGATGCACCAAGGCGAATCGAACACGGGTGATCCCGAATGGGCAAACAAGGTACAGAAGGTATATGACCGTCTGCTTGGTGACTTAAAACTGAAACCTGAGGAGGTTCCCCTGTTGGCTGGCGAGGTCGTGCAAGCTGACGGGCAAGGGCAGTGCATCGCCATGAACAAGCAGATTGATGAATTGCCAAAAACCATTCATACGGCACAAGTCATTTCGTCTACAGGATGTACGAATGGACCCGACCGTTTGCATTTCGATGCGGCGGGTTATCGTGAATTGGGATGTCGTTACGGAGAGAAGATGGCACAATTGTTGGGTTACGAACCTGTGCGTCCGTATATCGAAAAACCAAAGACCATCGATGTTCCCGCAGATGCCATCGTAGCGGAAACCACCGTGCCAGGCAATGAGTTCCCGAAGGTGGATAAGGAAAACCGCGCTTATTTCCGCATTTCAGCTCCCGAAGCCAGAAAAGTTGTACTTGACATTTGTAACAAGAAATATGACATGCAACCAGACGGGAAAGGCGGTTGGATGGCTGTCACTGACCCCCTCGTTGTCGGTTTCCATTATTATTTCATGAATATCGGTGGCGTGAACTTCATTGACCCATCGACGGAAACGTTCTTTGGTTGCAACAGAGAGGCTGGTGGCATTGAGATTCCCGAGGGGGCAGAAGGCAATTACTATCGCCCACAAGTGGGTGTGCCACATGGACAGGTGCGTAGTATCTATTATTGGTCGGAGTCGAAGAAGGAATGGCGTCATGCCATGGTTTATACTCCAGCCGAATATGACTTGAAGAAATCGCAGAAGAAACGCTATCCCGTTCTCTATCTCCAACATGGTATGGGAGAGGATGAAACAGGTTGGGCAAAGCAAGGCCACATGCAACACATCATGGATAATGCCATTGCTACTGGTACGGCTGTTCCTATGATTGTCGTGATGGAAAGTGGGGACATCAAGGCTCCGTTCAATTTCGCGGGTGGCGGAAGCAACCGTCAAGGATTCAGCGACTACGGGGCATCTTTCTATCCTGTGTTGTTGAATGACTTGATTCCTTATATCGACAACAATTTCCGTACGAAAGCCGACCGTGAGAATCGCGCTATGGCGGGCTTGTCGTGGGGTGGACACCAAACGTTTGATGTGGTACTGACTAACATGGATAAGTTCTCTTACATGGGGGCATTTAGCGGTGCCATATTTGGATTGGATGTGCAAAAAGCATACGACGGCGTGTTCACACGTCCCGATGAGTTCAACAAGCAGATGCACTATTTGTTCCTGAGTTGCGGTAGTGAGGAGAACTTTGGAACAGAAGCCCTTGTCAAGAACTTGCGGGATGCTGGTATTAATGCTGATTATTATGTGTCGCCAGGTACTCACCACGAATGGCTTACTTGGCGTAGGTGTTTCAACCAGTTCATACCCCATCTCTTTAAGAAATGAATTATGAATTATGAACTATAAACTTTGAACTATTATGAAGTATTTATCTAACAAGGTATTGGGAATGATGAAGGGCATGTCTCTTATCATTCTTGCCCTCCTGCCTCTTGACACGATGGCACAAGGGTTGAAAGATGCGTATCAGGATTATTTCACCATTGGCGTGGCACTCAACCAGCGCAATGTGACTACCTCTGAGCAGATGGATCTCGTCAAGAAGGAGTTTAACTCTGTTACTGCCGAGAACGATATGAAGCCCGGCGAGATACATCCTAAGGAGGGAGAGTGGAACTGGGAGAGAGCCGACAAGATTGCCAACTTCTGCCGCGAGAACGGCATCAAGATGCGCGGGCATTGCCTCTGCTGGCACTCGCAGTTTGCCGACTGGATGTTCACCGACAAGAAGGGAAATCCCGTGAAGAAGGAAGTGTTCTACGAGCGTCTGCGTGAGCACATCCACGCTGTGGTAAACCGCTATAAGGACATCGTCTATGCGTGGGATGTGGTGAATGAGGCTATGGCTGACGATGGCCGTGGTTGGCCCGGTCGCCAGCAGAGCCCATACCGTCAGAGCCGTCACTTCCAGCTCTGTGGCGATGAGTTCATTGCCAAGGCATTCCAGTTTGCCCGTGAGGCAGACCCCAATGCAGTGCTTATCTACAACGACTACAGTTGCGTGGATCCTGGCAAACGCCAACGTATCTACGACATGGTGAAGAAGATGAAGGATGCTGGTGTGCCCATCGACGGTATTGGTATGCAGGGCCACTACAACATCTACTTCCCCGATGAGGACCAGCTCGACCTGACCATCACGAAGTTCAAGGAACTGGTAAAGCATATCCACATCACCGAGCTTGACCTGCGTATGAACAATGAGAGCGGCGGACAGCTCATGTTCTCGCGTGGCGAGGCCAAGCCCATGCCCGCCTACATGAGTACGCTACAGACCGACCAGTATGCTCGTCTCTTCAAGATTTTCCGTAAGCATAAAGACGTTATCGACAATGTGACTTTCTGGAATCTCGGCGATAGGGACTCTTGGCTCGGTGTGAACAACCATCCGCTACCCTTCGATGAGAACTATCGGCCTAAGGCATGCTACCGTGCCATTCGCAATTTCGACCCTGCTCTCGACAATGCCAAACCGAAGGAAGACTTCCGCCCCAACGAACTCAACCAGCAGGGACAGGAATATCCGCAAGTGAACAGCGAGGGCTATGCACGCTTCCGTATCGATGCTCCCGATGCCAAGTCGGTTATCGTGAGTCTTGGTCTCGGAGGTCGTGGCGGCACCGTGCTGCACAAGGATAAGGATGGTGTGTGGACAGGCACTACCGAAGGTCCGATGGACGAGGGCTTCCACTATTATCACCTCACCATCGATGGAGCCACTGTCAACGACCCTGGCACACACAATTACTTTGGTTCATGCCGTTGGGAGAGCGGTATCGAGATTCCTGCCCACGACGAGGATTTCTATGCCATGCGTACTGACATACCCCATGGAAAAGTGCAGCAGGTACTCTTCCCCACCAATGTGAAGAACGACCGTGGCGAAAGCGGTATGCGTCGTGCTTTCGTCTATACCCCTCCCACCTACGACAAGAACAAGAAAGAGCGTTTCCCCGTGCTTTATCTACAACACGGATGGGGAGAGGATGAGAATGCTTGGAGCAATCAAGGTCACGCCAACCTCATCATGGATAATCTTATCGCCGACGGCAAGATTAAGCCCTTCATCATTGTCATGACCTACGGCTTGACCAATGAAATCAAATTTGGTGGCATCGGACAATTCACTGCCAAGGAGTTTGAGACGGTACTCGTCGATGAGTTAGTGCCTTATATCGATGCCAACTTCAAGACCAAGGCTGATAAGTGGAATCGTGCGATGGCAGGATTGTCGATGGGAGGCATTGAAACCAAACTCATTACGCTTCGCCGTCCCGAAGTTTTTGGCTATTATGGTTTGTTGAGCGGAGGACAATATGATCCATCCGATATCAAAGACCCCAAGCAAGTGAAGGTTATCTTCGAGAGCTGCGGCAGCAAGGAGCGTCCCGATGCCATTCGCGAATCAGTAACAAAACTGAAGGAGGCTGGCTACAATGCGTATGGCTATGTCTCCGAGGGTACGGCACATGAGTTTCTCACGTGGCGTAGAAGCCTGAAAGAGATGGCTCCGCTGTTGTTCAAGTAAGCATTTTATTATCGATTGACGAACACGGATTTCACGAGGGAACGAATATTCATTCGTACAACTCGTGAAATCCGTGTTCGTTATTTCATT
>JAFYZV010000202.1 GCA_017548525.1 Prevotella sp. | reverse complement strand
GCCATCAACCTCACCATCGACTCCATATCGTCGGGTTCGATGCTGCCTGGCGCAATGTCTGTCAACACCACCAATCGTGGCTTGCTGCCTACTTTCCGTGCTTCTACGCTCAGCACAGCCAAGACCACCCAAATAATAATACCGATTCTTCTCATCATTTCTCACTATTTATCACTTCAATGTCATCATAACTCATTCGCTCACCACGGGCAAGACGGTCTGCCTCAAAACGAAGGACTCGCACCTTGGCGGGAGCGAAACGAATGGTTTGCCAAATGGGATTGTTCACGATATTGGAGAACTCTCCCGACCCAAGCTTTTCCCAATTGTTCCAATCGGCAGAACCCCACAAGGTATAATGGGTAATCGTCCCCTCGCTACCGTCTTGTGGTGGGAGATAACGGAAAGCGGAGATGGTCTGCTCCGTGTCATAGTCGATAAACATCTGACGGGGTGAACCAAAGAAAACGTGCAATGCCGATGACAATTTCTCCCCGCTATTGGGAATATCAGCAGAAAGTTCGGGAGCAAGATAGATGCCTATTTTCTTGATGATAGGCTTTGCCTTCGTTTGGTTAATGGTAAAACGGAGTTTTGTAGCCGTAACGGTGGGGAAACAGATGATGCGGCGATGACCAATGGTGGTAAGTCCGTCGCCCTCCATGACGAGAGCATCTCGCAAGGGTTCCCATTCCCCATTGACAAGGGCATCAAGTGAAAACTTACTGACACGCTGACCGTATGCGATATCCTCCTCCACAAGAAAACGATTGAAAGCTGTGGGCTGTCCGAAGTCGAGTGTGGTGACTATCGTCTTGTCATCCATCGAGCCATGGGAAACGTTGGCATTCTCTGCAAGGTTATCTTTGAAAACCTCATGAATCATCTGGGCGAATGCCATCCCCCGCAAGCTATCGATGGGGTGAATACGACCGTTGGGCGCAATGGGGAAGTTCAGCAACAAGGTGGAATTGCGACCCACCGATTTATAATAGGTGTCCATCAACTTGGAAAGGCTCTTCACATGACCATTCTCCGTATCGTGGTAAAACCACCCTGGGCGAATGCTGGTGTTGGTCTCACCAGGACACCACACGTCGCCATCCTCCACGCCATAGTGCAACATCTGGTAAGGCACATCGCCCGACTGATAGAGCAAACTCCAGTTGGTCTCGCCCACATTGCCCGCCTCCGTGCCCACCCATCGCAGGTCACCACGGTTGCCACCATCGTTCCAGATGACACAGTTGGGCTGCCATTCACGAATCATCCTGAACGTCTCTGGCCATTGGTAATAAGTTTTACGGTCTATCTTCCTTGTCTCATTAACCCCGCCATACCAACCATCGCCACCGTTGGCTCCGTCAAACCACACCTCGAAAATATCGCCATAGCTGGTCAACAACTCACGCAACTGGTTACGGAAATAGGAAATGTATTCCGCACGGCCATAGTCGGCATGGTGACGATCCCACGGTGAAAGGTAAACGGCAAACTTCAATCCTTCCTCTTTACAGGCATCCGCCAACTCGCGCACCACGTCTCCTTCTCCGTCCTTCCATGGGGAGGTCTTCACAGAATAATCGGTATACGCTGACGGCCACATACAAAAGCCGCAATGATGCTTGGCGGTGAAGATGATGCCACGCATACCCGCCTGCTTACAAACACGAGCCCATTGGCGACAATCAAGATGAGAAGGGTTGAAGAGTTTGGGGTCTTCGTTGCCAAATCCCCATTCTTGGTCGGTATAGGTATTCAACGAATAATGGATGAAAGCATACATCTCCATGTCTTGCCAGCGCAATTGGTTTTCGGAAGGCACAGGTCCATAGGCTGTTTCCTGTTGCTTGACAGAGAGAATGAAACCATAGTGATGGGGTTGGTTGCCATCAATGGTGTATTGTGGCAGGGTGCGTTTGCCCCAAGTATCTGCACCTCCCACACCATGAACGTTTAAGTCGATATTGAGATTGACGAATCTACCACGTTGTAGTTCATGGGGATGAGCCACTGACAAGTCTTCCTCGCTATAGTCCCATGCACGGATGCAGAGGGGCTGGCAACCATCGATACGAAGGGTGCTATTGGCAGAAGAAATCTCAAACCACCGAATATCACAACGGTTTCCGTTGTCCTGTGGTCTGATGTATTCTGTCATGTAACGTGAGAGGGGCATCCGATATTCACCGATGAAAGCGGAATGCTTACGGTCGGGATAATTCTCCCACGGACCACGACCGTAATAGCAAACTTCCTGATAGTCGGCTGGCAAGCGCATCCGCATCCCAAATTTCGGCAGCAAAGGAATGTCTGTGGCAGTGGGTCGGTAGTCTGCGTCCACCTTGATTTGCCCTTCGGCATTGATGGTATAGGTCAATGATAGGTCTGCCCCCACGGGGAGAGCCATCTCAGCAACGATTCTTAATTCATTCTTGTCACGCTCCACACGAATGTCTTTCATCGTTCGCTTCCCTGCGGCATCCTTCCATACGGCGAGCCTCCGCTCAAAGCCAGCGGCGCGTTGGTTATCGTTTTCGGGTTTCCAGAAATAAGGTTCTAAAGGTGCAAACAACTGTTCCTTCCCATCAACCATCCAACTGGTCAATGCTCCCGTGCGTGAGATCGTAACCGTACCACGACGGGTTGTCACGACAACACCCTCATCGGTATGTCGATAAACAAGGGAAAATTTGGAGATGCTTGGTAGCGAACTGATTTGCAGACCTTCTCCAATATCATCCAATCGTGTGGGAAAATGATATGGCTGTAGAACAAACTGCTCACGAGCCACCGCAAACCCTTCCTCCGCCCAAGATGTTGCCTCGCGCAAACGAGCCGATACGTTGAGCAAGACCTCGTTATCATGGCGCAACGTGTCGTAAGTTATCCGATATTCATCTAAGGATGAAGGATGAAAGATGACAGATGAAGAATCTTCATTTAATGCAAACTTGACGGGCTGATACACATATTGCAACTCATAGTAATGGGGATGGGGTGTACGGTCGGGGGCAAGTAGACCATTCAGGCAAAATGCCCCGTCATTGGGTTTGTCACCAAAATCGCCCCCGTATGCCCAGAATTCATCGTCATCCTTCTCAAGTCGAGCAGAAGGACGCAGCGGTCCACCATCGATGGGTTTGGCGATACCTTGGTCAACCCAATCCCACACAGCAGCACCACAGATGCTGCTATCAGCATCAATCACATCCCAATATTCTTGTAAGTTGCCCATCGAATTACCCATGGCATGAGCGTATTCACGCATCATAAACGGCTTGTCGTCCACTTTCTGTGCATTTCTCCGCAAATCATCGGGGTATAGATAACTGTCATCCCAGATAGCACTATAACGGCGGTCGCTGTCATAGAAAGGCGGACGGGTATCATCCAACTCACGCACCTTGTCATACATCGCCTTAATGTTGGGACCTACCCCACCCTCGTTGCCGAGACTCCAGAGGATGACACACGGATGATTCCTATCGCGCATCACGAGCGACTGCGCCCTATCCACATGGGCAGCCATCCAAACGGTGTCTTCACCCATCTCGTGATTGGCATATCCGTAACCGTGGGTTTCATGGTTTGCCTCGTCCATCACGTAGATGCCGTAGCGGTCGCATAGCTCATAGAGGTACTCGCGGTCGGGATAGTGGGAGGTGCGTAGGAAGTTGATGTTAGCTCGTTTCATCAGTTTCAGGTCTTTCTCTATTGTCTTATCATCAACGTAGCGTCCCGTACGGGGATGGTGGTCATGGCGATTCACGCCACGCAATTTCACATTCTGTCCGTTGATTTTGAACACCTCGCCCACGCACTCCACGCGCTTCACACCGAAGTGGTATTCAAATCTTTCATTGTTCTTGCTATCCTTCATACCACTCAGTTCCAAGGTGAAGGGATAGAGCCAAGGCTTCTCGGCAGACCACAGTCTCGGGCGGGAAGCATAGTGGTAACTGAGTTCCACGGTAATGGTATCGCCAGCAGACAGTTTTGGAATACGGCGATTGGTCACATTCCAACACCCTGGATTGATACTGACACCATAAAGCTCGGGGGTTGCCATCAGCAACTGAACCAAAAGGTTCTTAGCCTTTTGTTTGCCCGTGTTGCATACGGAGATCTTAGCGTCGACGGTAAATTCTGAGTAGTCGGCATTAGGTGTCGCCGTCACCTGATAGTCGCTGATATGCACCAGAGGACGCACCCAGAGCTGCACACTGCGGAATATGCCCGACAGTCGCCACATGTCTTGGCACTCCAAATAGCTGCCGTCGCTCCATCGGTACACCTCCACGGCGAGACGGTTGCGCCCAATACGCACATACGGCGTGATGTCAAACTCTGCGGGCGACATGGAATTTTGGCTATAGCCCACACGCTGACCGTTTACCCAAACGTACATAGCAGACTTCACACCACCAAAATGGAGTACCAAGTGGCGACTCGCCATCTCGCTTGTCACGTCGAAGAATGTGACATACTGTCCCACGGGATTGCGACTCGTGTACGCAGTCCAATCATGGGGCGGCTCGGATGTCACATGGGGGCGATTGCGGAGGAAAGGATAGCTCATATTAACGTAGATGGGTGTACCAAAACCTTGCATTTGCCAGTTGCCAGGCACATTGATACCATCCCATCCGCTCACGTCGTAACCGTCTGACTCGAACCCTATGGCTCGTTCATTAGGATTGGGAGACCAACGGAAAGCCCATCGACCGTCGAGGGAAACGATCTCCCCACACTCATTCTCTCGCGAAGGTAGTTGCAACGTGGCGTGATACGGCAACTTATTGATACCTAACACTTTTGGGTTTTCCCAGTCCATTGGCGACTGCGCCAACACCTGCAAACCCAACACGACGACCAGCACTACTGCCGCCATCCTTCTCTTTGTTCTGCTTATCATCATCATAAGATCGTCTGATTCTGACAGCAAAGATACACACAATTCTTGACATTTTTAACCTATCGGATAAAAATATCAAGACCACAACCATCTTTATGGGTTGCGCAGTGATAATGAGTGCTTAGAAGTAAAAGCGCAAGCCAGCGGTGAGGCTTAGTGTACTGAAACCATAGTGTTCATTCTTCTCTAATTGGAATCCTTCGGGTTTGGAGAAGTTGTGTGAGACACTATTCGCCTCAACGCCTATGCCCAAGTGGTCTGACAACAGATAGTCAATGCCTATCTTGCTCATGAATCCGATGCCCGACTGGGTTTGCATACCATAGAACAAATTGTTCCCTTTGCCAGGACTATCCTTATACATCACATAGCCAATGCCCAACGCTAAGTCCCATCGCCAGTTCATGGAAGTGACGTAATTGTAGACGAAACTGGGACCCATGTAATACAATTGCAAGTTTGAATAATCATCAAAAGAAGTTTTGTTATAATTGACATTCAGCCCAAACCCTACACCTTTTCCGTTCACATGCTCAAATTCAAATAGAAAATCCATGCCTCCCTTCTTACTTTCATAACCCCGTGGCGAGATTACCTTGGAGGTAATGAGCGAGGGACCGACACTCACTTTGATAATGTTGGAGGAAATGTTATGTTGTTCACGATAGAACAACTCTGTACCGAAAGTCTCTTGCGGCACCATGGTTGGCACATCTCCAACTTCGTGGTCTGTGAGATACAACATGTTCCCCCACACCTGATGACAAGTGCTTCTGATACTGGGCAGACGATGCTCGGTGAGATAGAGGCCGTTGCCGCCATTTTCTGCCGTCCGTTCCTTGGCGAGTTGGAGTACATAGTCATAATTGCATTTAGTGGTGGTGCCACGGTCTCTCACTGCCACTTTGCCGATGACTTGCGCCGAGATGGGTACGGGGTCGCCCTCCTCAAACACCTCGACCGAGTCTATGGGCAATGCGGGATATGTCTCAAAGATAGACGTGGTGACCTGAGGCGAGCATCCTGCCAGGATGATGCACGTCAACATGAGTGCCAAGAGACTAATTGGTGTCTGTCTCATCAGCCTTTTCTTGTAAGCTATCTGTATCATAAATAGATGATTTGTTGTTTTCTTGTATAGTTGGTTGTTGTTTCCGGTATTTATTGGCACGTCTGCGGCTGTTCCAATACCGCAAGACGGCTTCTGCGGGATGGCGTTGGCAGTGGGCTGGGGGTGTGTTGCGCTCAATGGAACAGAGGTGGTTACCATGCTTGTCTGCTCCCCTAACGATTGCCAGCGTCTCATCTTCGGTGGAGACTTCCAAAACATATTCGGAAGGGAAGGCAAACTTATACTCTTCGTGAAGGATTGGATGCCCATTAAGAAATGTCAAGGTTCTCTCCCCTTCCTTCATGGGAATGTCGATACCTTCATTGTACCAAAACAAGTCGATGACATCTCCCTTGTCGATGTATTTGACGGGTAAGCTCTCGGGACGGTCTTTGAGGCGGTTGTTCCAAGTGTTTGGGCAAACGTATTTATCAACATCATAGTGGATGACATACCCATCTGGTTTGATGATGCGAATGCCTACGACAGTGGTAGCGGAACGGTTCAATCCCATTCTTGTCTTGTAGTCTTTGATAAGAGACCATTCAGAGATGGCATCGTTACCATTTAGTGCCACCATGACGCGGCGCAAGCGGGAGGTGTAGGTTGCCGTATGTTGTTTGGAGACCAACGTACCACCCGCAAGCCCAAACATGAAATAAGGAAGCCAATTGGCATTGATGAGGATGTTCATCTCGTCATATTTGGCGAGATATACCATCGTGCAGTCTTTCAACTCCACAGGACAGAGGGCATCGTGGAAATGAGGCAGAGCCATTTCCCAAACCTTTTGCCGAACTTGCTTAGCATAACGGGCATATCCGTCTGGTAGGTACATGTTCCCCACGACATGGGACGTGTTCACATCGACAGGTTCTATACGCTTGGTATCCTCTTGCAAACGGATGTTCCCCACATCGCCCATATCCATGGCACGATACAAGGTGACATATCCCACGTGGCTGATACGTACCTTGGCACGGCTGATGGGGCATGGAATGGTGAATCGTCCATTCTCGTTGCTCACTCCACTGGCAACCTTGGTGGTGTCCAAGGGATCGAAGACGGCGATATTGGCATAGCTGACAGGCATCCCCTTCATATCCACGAGCCGCCCCATGAGTTTGTAAGGTTCCTTTTGTGTGCATTCCAAGTAGATGATATTGCCCTCCAATGTGATACTGACAGGATAGAACCCCACGACGGCATGGACGGCATCGGGTACGCTCTTGTCTTTGATGTCGCATGTCACATGGAAGTCTTCCAACTCATCGTAGATGAAACTCACCTCCCATAAGTCGCTCGCCTTGTCAATGGCAATGAGTGCCTCTGACAGCGAAACGTCTTTGAAAGATTTGTTGATGCGCTGTGCCGAGGCGGATACAAAAGCCAACAAAAAGACAGATGTCATCAAGCAACATGCTATTCTCCTCTTTGTTTCCATTCTTTCACTCCCT
>JAFYZV010000201.1 GCA_017548525.1 Prevotella sp. | reverse complement strand
TCCCCCATAGAGCCATTTTGTCAGGGTATTTCATAAGAATTTATGTTTTTGTTGTTGTTTGGGAAATAAAATAATCGCCCATATTCTCCATGCGGAAAAATATGGGCGAACTGACGGATTCTGGAATCTGGTTATTTTCTTGGGCACCATGGCTTGAGCTGTTGGAAGAAGTCGTTTCCCTTGTCATCCACAAGGATGAAGGCAGGGAAGTCTTCCACTTCAATCTTCCAAATAGCTTCCATGCCGAGTTCGGGGTATTCCACGCACTCAATGCTCTTGATGCTGCTCTGTGAGAGTACCGCTGCTACGCCGCCGATGGTGCCGAGGTAGAACCCGCCGTGTTTCTTGCAAGCGTCGGTGACGCATTGCGAGCGGTTTCCCTTGGCTATCATCACGAGCGATGCGCCGTTGTCTTGGAACTCATCCACGTAGGGATCCATGCGGTTGGCGGTAGTGGGACCCATTGACCCACAAGGATAGCCTTCGGGAGTCTTGGCGGGACCGGCATAGAGTACGGGATAGTCCTTGAAGTATTGCGGCATCCCTTCACCAGCGTCAAGGCGGGCTTTCAGTTTGGCGTGTGCGATGTCACGTGCCACGATGATGGTTCCCTTGAGGTTGACACGGGTGCTGACGGGGTATTTCGTGAGTTCTTGGCGCACGGCATCGATGCCTTTGTTGAGGTCGATTTCGATACCTTTCGTCCCTTCCCCTGGCTTACGCATGGCTTCAGGTATGAGTTCGGTGGGGTTGTCGTCCATCTTCTCTAACCAGATGCCGTCACGATTGATTTTTGCCTTGATGTTGCGGTCGGCAGAACAAGACACACCCATGCCGATGGGACATGATGCACCATGGCGTGGAAGACGTATTACACGGATGTCGTGTGCGAGGTGCTTGCCGCCGAATTGTGCGCCGAGCCCAATCTTTTGTGCCTCCACCAATAGTTTTTGCTCGAGGTCGATGTCGCGGAAAGCCCGTCCCGTCTCGTCTCCCGTGGTGGGTAGGTTGTCATAATACTTGATGCTGGCGAGTTTCACGGTGAGCAAATTCTTCTCTGCTGACGTTCCTCCGATGACGAATGCGATGTGGTAGGGAGGGCAGGCTGCCGTTCCGAGCGTCTTCATCTTCTCCACAAGGAAGGGCAGGAGAGTGCCTTCGTTCTGGATGGTTGCCTTGGTCATGGGGTAGAAATACGTCTTGTTGGCGGAGCCGCCACCCTTGGCAACCATCACGAAACGGTATTCCGCGCCTTCCACAGCCTCAATGTCTATTTGTGCGGGGAGGTTGCAACGGGTGTTCACCTCGTCGTACATATTGAGCGGGGCGTTTTGCGAATAGCGAAGGTTGTCTTGGGTGAAGGTGTTAAAGACACCGAGGGAGAGGGCTTCTTCATCCTCGAATCCTGTCCAAATCTGCTGTCCCTTCTCGCCGTGGATGATGGCGGTGCCAGTGTCTTGGCAGAAAGGCAGGATGCCTTTGGCTGCCGTCTCGGCGTTGCGAAGGAACTGGAGGGCGACATATTTGTCGTTCTCGCTTGCGTCAGGGTCATTGAGGATGGCTGCTACTTGCTCATTGTGCTCGCGACGCAGCATGAACTCTACGTCGTGAAATGCCTGTTGGGCGAGGAGAGTGAGTGCCTCGGGTGACACTTTGATGATTTCCTTGCCTTCAAACTCGCTGATGGTGACTCCCTCCTTGGAGAGAAGGCGATACTGGGTATCGTCTTTCCCTATTTGGAACATGGGAGCGTACTTGAATGTTGTTGTTGACATATTGTTTGTTATTATAGGTTTTGTAGGTTTTGTGGGGTGGAGTGGGTTAGTAACCAAATACCTCTTCGATGGTGACGCGGCGGATGGGTGCAATCTTTTCCAATGATGGCATGTCGAGTTCCTTCTCGTCGCCGAGGATGATGTAGCGGTAGGGCTTGTTGGCCATCTGCTGTTTCTCGAAGTTAGCGATGTCTTGGAGCGAGATGCCTTGCAGGTTGTTGTAGATACGCTCATTGATGTCGTAGTCGATGCCGAGGCGTTTGGCAATGAGATAAGCATTGATGACCCCGATCTTCGTGGTACGTTGGCTGGCAAATTGCTTGATGACACCCTCTTTGGCAATGTTGAATGCTGCCTCGCTCTGTGGGAATTGGTTGAGGATTTCATGGAATTGCTTGACACAATCCATCATTTTGTCGTTTTGCGTGATGATGTGCGTGAAATAGCTCTCTGGCTCTCCCCTTTTGGAAGGGCGGCTATAGAGTGCGTAGGCATTGTATGCCAATCCACGTGCCTCGCGCATCTCTTGGAAGACGATGCCGTTCATGCCACCCCCGAAATATTCGTTAAAGACGCTGATGGTGGCAGCCTCGTTGACATTGAAAGTCCGTCCCTCGTTGTGATACATCCGCATATAAATGTTCTTTGCATCGTATGGAGCGATGATAATTTCGTCTTTCGGTGTCTGTTGCATGGTATAGGGGGTACCCTCAGGCACGGGTGCCAGCTTCTTGGAGGTCTTGTGCCACTTGTTAATGACGGCAGCTAATTCTTTCTCGGCCATCGGTCCATAGTATAACACGGTATGTTCGTATTGCTTGATGTCCTTGAGCAGATTGAGCAATGCCTGTGGGTCGGCATCGCGCAGTTGCTGTTCGGTCATGTCACCGCGACGCAAGTTATGCTTGCCGTATACGGCATATTGATAGAGATAGTCAAAGCACTCTCGCTGCTGTTGCTTGCGGTCTTGCCGTTCCTTGAGTTCGAGGTCCACGTATTGCATATAAGCGTCTTGGTCAACCTTGGCATGGGCGAGGAAATCTTCCAAGAGGGCAAGTGCCTCTGTCATGTTCTCGCTCAGTCCACTCAATGAAATGTTGATGTTATCGGCACCCACGGAGAAGAAATAGTTGCAAGCCAGCTTATAGAACTGCTGTTTCACTTGTGCCGCACTCATCTTGTCGGTGCCAAGATAATCGATATAGCTCTTTGCCACATCATAGCGGTTGTCATCTTCATGTCCAAACTCAAAGCGGAAAATAAGGTTGAAGAGACCGTTGTCTGTGTTCTTCTTGTAGATGATAGGCAACTTTCGCTTGGTCTGAGTGAATGTGAGGTCTTTCGTGAAGTCAAGGAACTGCGGCTGGATGGGGTCTACCTTGCTATTCTGTATGTCCTTGACGAATTGGCTCACCATGTCGCGGTTGGCAGGGATAGGTGTGATGGCTGGCTTGTCAATTTTCTTTTGAGTGGAGTCAACACCCTGTCTCTTGTAGACTGTCACATAGCCATTTATGAAATAGCGGTTGGCGAAGTCCACGATTTGTTGTTTGGTGATGCCCGATATACGGTTCAGTTTCTCCACCTTGGTTTGCCACTCCTCGCCATTGATGAAGGCATCAAGGAACTCGCTGACACGGGCACGGTTGTTTTCAAGGGATTGGAAATAGCGTAGTTTCTTGTTGTTGACGACGCTTGGAATCAAGTCATCGGAGAACTCGCCACGCTTGAGCTTGTCGATTTCCGAGAGCATTAAAGTTCTTACCTCGTCGAGCGACTGCCCCTCCTTGGGCGTTCCGCCAAGCAGGAAGAATGAATGGTCTTGCATTGACTCACTCCCCGCCCAGGCACTTTGCACTTTCATGCTTTGGTTGAGGTTGAGGTCAAACAGACCCGCCCTGCCATTCGACAGCATGTCGCCGATGACATCGAGCGTGTCGTTTTGTAGGTCTGCCGCCTTCTTGGCTCGCCATCCCACCCAGATGTTCTCTGCCTGTTGTCCCATGACGGTCGTATCGACGGGAGCCGTCAGTGGTTTAAGTTCGGGGAATGTGGGTTGGTTTACGTTGGCAGAAGGTTTCCATCCTTTGAAATATCGATCAAGGATGGCTATGGTTTGGTCAGGGTCGAAGTCGCCCGCCATCATGATGGCGCAATTGTTGGGGACATACCATTTATTAAAATAATTCTTGATATTGACGATGGAGGGGTTCTTCAAGTGTTCCTGTGTGCCAATCGTCGTCTGTGTACCGTAGGGATGGGTGGGGAAAAGCTTAGCCATGATGGCATTAAACTGCTTGTCCATGTCGTCTGTGAGGTGGATGTTGTATTCCTCGTAGACGGCTTCCAGCTCGGTATGGAAACCTCGGATGACCATGTTTTGGAATCGGTCGGACTGTATCTTTGCCCAGTTCTCTATCTCGTTAGAGGGAATGTCTTCCGTGTAGCAGGTCACGTCATTGGAAGTGAAGGCATTGGTGCCTTGCGCTCCAATGGCTGCCATGAGTTTGTCATACTCATTCGGGATGAAATATTGGGCTGCCAATTGGCTCACGGAGTCTATCTCGTGGTATTTTTGGCGGCGCAGTTCGGGGTCGGTAATAAGACGGTATTCCTCGTAACGAGCCGTGATGTCGTCCAAGAGGGGAGCCTCCGCCGTGGGGTTGTTTGTTCCGAAAAGCTTTGTTCCCTTGAACATCAGGTGTTCAAGATAGTGCGCCAAACCCGTCGTCTCGGCAGGGTCGTTCTTGCTTCCCGTGCGAACGGCGATGTATGTCTGTATGCGTGGCTTCTCCTTGTTGACGGAGAGGTAGACCTTTAGGCCGTTGTCAAGGGTGTAAATACGGGTTTTCATGGGGTCGCCGTCTATTGTCTGGTAGACATAGTCCTTGGCGGCGACGTTCATCCCGATTGCCAATAGGCAAGCGAGAATGGTCATCTTTGTTTTTCTCATCATGTTATTATTGTTTACGCAAATCTGTCCTTAAAGTCTCCAAAGACTTTAAGGACAGATAAAGATTATGGGTCACATGTAAAGTTTCTGGTTTTCAAAGTCAACCTCACGATCGAGTTGACCGATGAAGTTTTCCAACACTTCCTCCTCCACGTCACCAAGTGAATATTCCTTTTCTGCGTCTTTGCGGATTTCCGTAATCCATGCGCGGCGAGCCGTGATATAGTCTTCACGGATCTTTTCGGCATCTTTCTCTGTGATGGTCTCCAAACCGTAGTAGTCGCAGATGAGTTTGTATGTCCACGCCCAGCGGTATTCGGAGTAGTTGCGGTTGATTTCGTCAAAACGTTCCAGTACCTCCTCGATGGACTCGATGTTACCCGTTTCGATGTCGTTGATGAGGCGAATCTCCTCTGACTCTGGCAACAAAAGTCCTGAAAGGTCGCACCAATTGCCCGTTCCTACCTCTGTCTTAGGTTCTTCAAGGGCGTGACGTTTCAGCACGGCACCCATATAGATACGTAGTGCGATGTCGTAATACTTGATTCCTTTGCGCAAAGAGCTGGCATTGATGACGTATTCGTGGTAGTTGTAGGTCGATACGTTATCGCCCGAGGCGGCACGAAGGTTCTCAAGGATTTTCTTTCCACGGACAATCTCACCTACAGAATAAGGGCTGAGCCAATCGAAATTGACGATACTCTTGCGACCTTCACGGGGGCGCATGTCGCGTTTGGGCCATTTGCGGATGTCACGATAAAGTCCCACGGTGGTGAGGTTGCGGCCTGGCGAGAGGTACATGGTGTCGCCGTATGCGATGAGATAGGAGAAGGGGAGGTCGCGTGTGTCGGGGTGGTACATCAATTTACCGAAACAAACCGAGAAGGTGCCGATGGTTGCTGGCATCAACAGATAAGCTCCACTTGCCGTTTTCGTTCCTCTCTCCAATGTACCGTAGTGCATCGGTCCCATCTTATAGGCATGGTTGGAGAAGTTGGTTCCACTGCCCGCATTATAGAATGAGAACATTCCACCGATGAGCAACGAACTTTTATGGTGACTTGCCGAGAAGGGACCGCAGAAGGCGGCACACGCCTCGCCGTTAGACATATACGAGTTAGCGAAGAACACGCTTGCCTCTGCTGTGAATCCATTGCTGATTTGGCAAGCCTCCCCGACGAAGCAATTTTGCATCTTCACGCTGTTGATGATGGAGCAACCGTCGGAAATGATGGAGTTTTCGCAAATTACACCTGTGCCTATGAACACGCTGTTGTTGGAAGAACTCATGATGGAGCAGTCGCTCAGTCGGGCTGCACCGCTAATTTCACATCCCTCGCAAATCACGGTGTTGGTTATTTCCTTGGAGTTGACGATCTTCACATTATCATATATGGTACCCCTTTCGGGTAATGTGCGCTGAATTTTCTCGTTGATGAGACGACGGATAGCGTCTTTCAAGGGTTTGTTGCTGAAATGTTTCACCATGAAAGAGGCGAATTGGCTGTTCAGGTCATTGAACAAAATAAGGTTGCCATCACCAACTTCGTTTAGCACAGAGATGAGGTTACCTTGTGCGTAGGTCGCCCCCTCAGTGGTTTCCATCGTGCAAACGTTGGAGATATAGCAGTCATCGCCGATGGTGTAGTTATTGATATAGTTGCCGATATTCTCTATCAGGCAGTTGTTGCCTACGGAGACATTGCGCAGGGTGGCATTGTTGATGCCCGAGTGTTTGACGAATCCCTTGCTCACTTCGACGTTCTTTTCAAAGTTGCCTAAGTAAATGTCACCATAAAACATCACACGATGGAAATAATTGGGCTTGAAGTTTTCAGCCACTTTTACGTGTGTCCAGTCTTCCGACCAGCAACTGTTGTTTTCTAAAATAATGATTTCCTGTTCTGTTAAGTTTCTGTAATCCATGTTTTTTCCTTTTTTTATGTTTGTGATTGTTATTCTTCAATAGGGTATAAGAAATCGTTGTAGGGATATTTCTGCACATGTAGCTCGCGTACCTTCTTATATAAGGTGTCGCGAAACTCGTCAATGTTCATCTTCTCCTTGGCAGAGATGAAAAGGCAATTGTCATTGAGCTTTGCCATCCATGTCTTTTTCAAGTCATCGAGAGGGATGTTTTCCTTGGAGATGGGTGTAAGATCATCGGGTTCTTTCTCAATCCAGGAGTAATTGTCGATTTTGTTAAATACTATCATCGCTGGCTTGTCGGCACATCCCAACTCGCCTAAAGTCTTTTCTACTACTTGGATTTGCTCCTCAAAATCAGGGTGGGAGATGTCTACCACATGCAAAAGGAGGTCGGCCTCACGCACCTCATCCAATGTAGATTTGAAAGATTCCACCAAGTCGGTGGGCAATTTGCGGATGAATCCCACGGTGTCGGCAAGCAAGAATGGTAAGTTGTCGATGACCACTTTCCTGACTGTGGTGTCTAATGTGGCGAACAACTTGTTTTCGGCAAACACCTCGCTTTTGGCAATAAGGTTCAAAATAGTGGATTTCCCTACATTGGTATAACCGACAAGTGCCACGCGAATCATCCGCCCACGGTTCTTGCGCTGCGTGTTCTTCTGCCTGTCAATCTCGACAAGGCGTTGCTTGAGCAAAGTGATACGTTGTAGGATAATGCGGCGGTCCATTTCCAACTGCGTCTCGCCAGGGCCACGGAGTCCCACGCTTCCCTTGCCTCCGCCCGACCCAGAGCCGCCTCCTTGGCGTTCCAAGTGTGTCCATAGGCGTTGTAGACGTGGTAGCATGTATCGGTATTGTGCCAGTTCCACCTGCGTCTTGGCATTGGCGGTCTGTGCCCGCATGGCGAAAATGTCGAGGATGAGGGTGGTACGGTCGAGGATTTTCACTTTCAGGACAGCCTCGATATTGCGCATCTGCTTGGCTGACAGCTCATCATCGAAGATGACCATGCCAATCTCGCGCTCCGCGTCTTCCTCTGCTTGGATGAAAGACCGTATCTCTTCGAGCTTTCCCTTCCCGACATAAGTGATGCTGCTTGGTCCATTTACTCTCTGTGTAAACCGCTTCACTGTCACCGCTCCTGCCGTATCAGCGAGAAATTCCAGTTCGTCGAGGTATTCCTTGGTCTTAGCTTCATCCTGTGATTGTGTAATCAGACCCACGAGAATGGCTGTTTCGGCCTTGGCTTCGGAGATGATAAATTCCTTCATTCACATTTCTTTAATAATGTGCAAAGATAATGTTTTTATATGAATATTTGACAATTCTTTTACAAAAAATATGAATAAAAGCTTGATATAATGTGATATATACTAAATTTGTTGTGAATAAAATTGGCGGGTTGAAATAATCTTTCTACCTTTGCACGGTTAATATAATTATGATACAGATACGTAAGGGATTCTTTGGAGGGGCTTTCTTGGCGATGGCTTTTTGTCTGCTCGCTTGTTCGGGGTCGAAAATGACGAGGGAAGAGAAAAGTATGCAGCGTATGAAAGTGGCACAAATGGTCAAGGACTCTTTAGAGAATCGCACTTTTAGGGTTGACCTCAATTATGTCATTCCGCGCAGAATGCGGGCGCATCATTTGGAATATGGGTATTCCATCCAAGTGAAGGGCGACTCCGTGGATGCGTATATCCCATTCTTCGGCGAAGCATACCGTGCAGACATTGGCACACGCGACGAAGGGCTGAAGTTCAAGGGACCGATGAGTGGCTATGAAGTTTTGCCCATTAAGAAGGGTCTTTACCGTGTGAATATCCTTGCCAAGAAGCCGTTAGACGAGATCTTATACCAGGTGGAGGTGTTCGATAATGGTGTGGCGACGCTATATGTTCGTAGCCTGAATCGTGAGGATATTCATTTCAATGGGGAAATGGTCATCAATGAATAAACATAAAAACTACCAATATCATGAGTGAAGAAAAAGTGTCATCAGGTAATCACAGTCATCACCATCACCACCATCATCATCGTGACAAGCATCGTTTCAGCAGGAACAAGCGGTTGTTGCGTAAGATTATTTGGCCTATTGCCATCCTTTTCTTCCTGTTCTTAATCTTTGTGACATTCTTTCCAGATGTTTACAAGGAGTTAGTCAATAAGTTGTTCCATCATGAAGTGATGGACTATGATATGATTCCAAAGGAAGAAAAGGTCAGCCAAACTCAACAACCTCGTACTATTCATTGGAATGAATGGCACGAGGCTGTGGATGCTTGATATTTGATTTTCTTTTTTAAGAGATTTCCAATTCCACGGGGCAGTGGTCGCTGCCCATGATTTCTGTGTGTATCTTAGCGTCTTTGATACGTTCTTCCATTCTATTTGAATACAAGAAATAGTCGATACGCCACCCTGCGTTCTTCTCGCGGGCATGGAATCGGTATGACCACCATGAGTATGTCACTTGTTTAGGGTATTTCTTACGGAAGGAGTCAGTGAATCCTTTTCCCAACAAAGTGGTCATCTTTTCACGCTCCTCGTCCGTGAAACCCGCATTGCGGCGGTTGGTCTTGGGATTTTTCAAATCGATTTCCTCGTGTGCGACGTTCAAGTCGCCACAGATGATGACGGGCTTCTTCTCATCAAGTTTCATCAGGTAAGCACGGAAATCATCCTCCCATTTCATGCGATAATCAAGTCTTTTCAACCCATCTTGCGAGTTGGGCGTGTAACATGTCACGAGATAGAAGTCTTCCATCTCCAAGGTGATGACCCGTCCTTCATGGTCATGCTCGTCGATACCTATGCCATACGAGACGCTTAATGGCTGGTGCTTCGTGTAGATGGCGGTGCCAGAATACCCTTTTTTGTCGGCATAGTTCCAATAGGAATGGTAGCCTGGGAATGCCAGTTCCAACTGTCCTTCTTGCATCTTTGTCTCTTGGAGGCAGAAGAAGTCCGCATCCAAGGTCTTGAAACTCTCTTCAAATCCCTTGCCTACACATGCCCGTAGGCCATTGACGTTCCATGAAACCAATCTCATACGCAATGCTTAGTCTTTCTTTCCGTAAAAATAATATGCCTTGTTCACATTGACGGTATTGCTGTTGACCATCAGTTTGTCGATGAGGACATAGCCCTGCATTTTCTTTTCAAAGTATTCACAGATGGGATAGGTATAGATAGTTTGTCCATAAATCGTGTAGTCTTGGAGATAATTGGCATAACTGATGTTGATGGTATTATCTTTGCCACTCTCTTCATCATCGGGGGTAATGATGACACCGGTGATGTTTGGAGCCAATGTGAACGAATAAAACCCTCCATCAAATCCTGAGTTGTAATAGCCATGAAGCGTGAATGACAGTTCCTTTGTAGGCGAATTTTTTAGTAAGTCGGTAGTTGTGGCATCTGTATAGGCACTGTTTGAGAAAGCACTGATAGGAAAATCAGTGATGGTCAGTATTGAGTCGCTGCCCGAAACAGTCCAATGGATGTCAATGGAATCAGATTGGCTTGAATTGTTATAATAATACAATTTGCCAGTGTATGCACCTTGTGATTCTATCAGTGACTTGACTTTTTCTGATTGAGTCAATACTCTGTTGGCAACAGTGTTGTTGTCATCGTCTTTGAGACATGATGAAAATGCGAAAGCAACGATGGCAATAGACATGATGTAAAGTGTGAATCTTTTCATATTCAATATAATGTAAATCTGTTTATCAGCATTTTTGTATGATTAAATTTTCTTGGACTCGCCTCGTAGCAGGTTCATAAATTCCTCGCGGGTCTTCGCTTGGTTGAATGCACCGCTGAAGTCGCTCGTCGTCGTGATGGCGTTTTGTTTCTCCACGCCACGCATCTGCATACACATGTGCTTGGCTTCGATGACCACCATCACACCCAAAGGCTTGAGCGTCTCTTGGATGCAGTCCTTGATTTGTTGGGTCAATCGCTCCTGTACTTGTAGCCGATGGCTGAAGATGTCCACCACTCGGGCAATCTTGCTGAGCCCCGTGATGTAGCCGTTGGGGATATATGCCACATGTGCCTTGCCGTAAAATGGGATGATATGATGCTCACAGAGCGAGAAAAAATCGATGTCTTTCACGATGACCATCTGGTTGTATTTCTCTTCAAAGAGGGCATCGCGCAGCACTTGGTGTGGGTCTTGGTAGTAGCCGCGTGTCAGGATTTGCATCGCCTTTGCCACACGCATGGGTGTTTTCTCAAGCCCCTCGCGGTTGATGTCCTCGCCTAACAATCGGATAATCTCTCGGTAATGGACGGCTAATTCGTCCAACCCCTCCCTAAATTCTGTTTCTGGATTCATGGTGCCTATCAATATTGAACGGTAATTTTTCCCTTGAGGATGGTTGCTTGCTTATAACCCATCTTGCGTAGGTTGTTCAGCATTTTTGTCGCTTCCTCGTAGGTACGGTAATTGCCTACACGACAGGTCCAGCGTGGGGAGTAGAAATGCACGTAGATAGGCTCCAAGGGATATTTTTTCTTGATGGCATTCCCAATTTGTTCCGCCTTTTCGCGGTCGGCGCGAGAGTTTCCTCCGAGGTATGCCTGCACACGGTAGCCATTCACTTTATAACTTTTGCGCATCACCTTCTTACTGGTGTCGATGGTTACCTCGCCATTCTCCTCTGCCTCTTGGAGGCGTTGCTCGGCGATTCGTCGTGCCAATTCCTCTTTCTCTCTGCGTATCTGTTCCTCTTTTTCCTTTTTTTCTTGTTCCTCTTTCTTGGCTTCCTCTGCTTTCTTGTCAGCCTCCTCTTGGCTTATCTGTGGGGTTGATACTACATTTCCATTCGTGGTATTAGGTTTAGTGGTGTTCTGTTTTTGTGGCACCACCATTCCCTTGGCATTGACGAGGTCATCGATTTC
>JAFYZV010000200.1 GCA_017548525.1 Prevotella sp. | reverse complement strand
TGCTGCCCTTCATGTGTTCAGTAGTCGCATTGTCTTTGCCTCCTTGTTCATCGTGGCATTTATCGCTTGGCTATTACAACGTCGTCTCGATGAGTCGAAGGAATGGGAAAACATGAAAGCCACTTCCCAAGAGGGCAAAAAACAAAATGGCACATTCTCCTCATTTGGTACGCTATTCACCAACAAGACGAACATTCGTACCATCCTGTTCCTCGCAGGGATGTATCTCACATGGAACTTGGTGAGTTCGGTGATGGGATTCTTCCAACAGCACATTTACGAGACGGCAGGAGGACTGTCGAATGAACACGCCAACCTTCTTAGTGTGGGACAATGGCTTATCATCATAGCTACCACTTTCGTCTTCTCGATGATTGTGGACAAGGTGAACCAACGGTGGCTCTATTTCATTGGCGTGAGCTTTGCCGTGATTGCTTGGCTCTTAATCATTACCATCGGCATCAATAGCATAGCAGGGCTGCTCATCTTCACATTATTATGGGGATTGCAAGGAGGTATCTCTGTACAATCGTTCTATGCGTTATGGGCATCAGAACTATTTCCTGCCAAATATCGCGCCGCCGCCCAAGGTATCATGTTCTTCATCGTGCGTGGATTGTCAGCCGTATGGGGTTTGGGCTTCGTGTACATCTATGGCGAGCATGGCGAGGGATTCACCATTGCCGCTTACGTGATGATTGCCCTCTTACTCACATCACTCATCATCGGTACCGTCGGTGCGCCACAGACACGTGGTAAGTCATTGGAAGAAATCACAAAAGAAAGATATGGAGAAGAATAACATGCAAGCCCATCCATTATGCGGTATCATCCCGCCATTGGTGACACCGCTCGTTGACAACGAGACTCTCGATGTTGAAAGCTTGGAGAACTTGATAGAACACCTCATCCAAGGAGGCGTACACGGACTATTCATCCTCGGCACAACGGGTGAAGAACAAAGCCTCAGCTACAAGATAAGACACGAAATGATCAGACAGTCGGCAAGAATCAACCATGGAAGATTGCCCCTACTCGTCTGTATTACCGACACATCCATCGTAGAAAGCATCAACCTCGCACGGATTGCAGCGGAATGTGGAGCTGATGGCGTGGTGTCCGCCCCACCTTATTATTTTGCCCCTGGGCAACCCGAATTGGCGCAGTTCTATGAAGAACTCGTGCCACAACTACCCTTGCCCGTATTTCTTTACAACATGCCATCGCATGTGAAGGTGAGTTTCGCTCCCGATACGGTGCGACGCATTGCACAAAACCCTCAAGTTATAGGTTTCAAAGACTCGTCTGCCAATGCCGTCTATTTCCAATCGGTGTTGTATAAGATGAAGGAACGTCCTGACTTCTCTATGCTCGTCGGCCCCGAGGAAATCACTGGAGAATGTGTCCTCCTCGGTGCGCATGGCGGTATCAATGGTGGTGCCAACATGTTTCCTGAGCTATATGTTAGTATGTACAATGCGGCAAGGGAAGGTAATCTGCAAAGGATTTTGCAGTTACAAAGACTCATCATGCAAATCTCTACTACGATTTATACCGTAGGAAAACATGGCTCCAGCTATCTCAAAGGATTGAAATGCGCCTTATCGTTATTAGGTATTATCAAGGATGATTTCGTTGCCTCACCCTTTTATAAATTCAATTCCCCCGAGCGGGAGAAAATCAAAGCCGCATTAGCGGCACTGCCTATTGAAAACGGAAAGCTGATGATATGAATACCATCGACCTCATCATCTTTGCCCTCTTTACTTTGGGCGTGGTTGTATTCGGCTGTTCGTTCTATCGGAAAGGGAACACCTCAGCAGAATTCACCCAAGCAGGACGTTCCCTGCCAGGATGGGTAGTTGGCATGAGTATCTTCGCCACCTACGTGTCGAGCATCAGCTATATCGGTTATCCTGGCAAAGCATTTGCCAGCAATTGGAATGCATTCGTGTTCTCGTTATCCATTCCCATTGCCAGCTACTTTGCTGCTAAGTATTTCGTGCCGTTCTACCGTAAGGGAGGGAGCGTCTCCGCCTATACTTTCTTGGAAAAGAAATTCGGACGGTGGGCGCGGTTGTATGCGTCGCTCTGTTACTTGCTCACACAGATTGCCCGCATGGGCAGCATCTTGTATCTGTTGGCTGTTCCTATGTATATCTTGATGGGATGGAACCTGCATGTTGTCATCATTGCCACCTCCATCGCCATCATCCTCTATTCGATGTTAGGCGGACTGAAGGCGGTTATCTGGGCAGACGCTATTCAAGGCATCATCCTTATCGGCGGAGCTTTATTATGTTTAGGAATCCTTCTTTTCTCCATGCCCGACGGTCCTATGCAAGCCTTCGACCTTGCCATCCAGTCGCCCCAGGGCAATAAATTCTCATTGGGAGCATTCACCTCAGATCTCACAACCTCTACGTTTTGGGTATGTCTCATCTATGGGATATTCATCAACTTACAGAATTATGGCATAGACCAAAACTACGTTCAACGCTACCATGCGGCAAAGACCGATAAGGATGCCCGTTTCTCTGCCCTCTTTGGCGGATATCTTTTCATCCCCGTGTCGGCATTGTTCTTCCTTATCGGGTCGGTGTTGTATAGTTATTACACCGCCCATCCCAATCTGCTACCCGAAGAGATTGCTTCCAAACCTGACTATGTGTTCCCATATTTTATTGTCCATGGGTTGCCCGTTGGCTTGCGAGGGTTATTGATTGCGTCCATATTCGCAGCAGGGATGAGTACGGTATCAACGAGTGTGACTTCCGCAGCGACAATCATCCTCACCGATTATTATAAACCATTGGTGAGAAAGTCATCTGAAAGGCGCGACGTGTTCGTGCTTCGCCTGTCGAGTGCTATCGTGGGAGTCATCGGCATCATAGTGGCAATCGCCATGCTCAGTGTGGAGAGCATCATCGATGCGTGGTGGAAACTGTCGTCTATCTTCTCTGGAGGTATGCTCGGACTATTCCTATTGGGCATCATACCACGATGTATCAGCCAGACAGCAGCTTTGGTTGGGTGTATATTGGGAATCATTGTCATCGCATGGATTTCGTTGGCATCGACCATGAGTTTGCCTGGTCCGCATTTCTATGAATACCTTGCTATCGTATTGGGAACGACCACCATTTTTGTAACGGGCTTCCTTTTGTCACTTTTCATCAAAGGTAATCGAAAACAATAGGCATTTGTCACATGGAGAAACGAGCAACATGGATATGGTTCCCTGGTGATTTTGAGGTGTGGTTGGGCAACCGCTTCAACAATCGCCGCACAGAACGGGGTGCTATGTTTCCACCATTCTGGAAACAAGACAGCCATTGGGCAACCGTGGAATTTAGCAAAACCGTTCATTTGAAACAAGAGGAGACCATCGAGATTGCCGTTGAGGGCGAATACAATTTCATGCTTGACGGGAAATTGCAATTTGGCAAGCCTACCACTTTCACCATTCCAACTGGAGAGCATCGATTGAGTATGAAGGTACATCACTTGCTGTCGCCCCCCTCCATATATATAAAAGGTGTAACCATCCAGAGTGATGACACCTGGTTGGCAACGTATGAAGACAAGATTTGGATTGACGAGAATGGCAAGGCACATGGCAGTGGCATCTACGTTCCTGCAGCATGTTGGGATTTCGATGATATAGCATCCCCACCATCCCAATACAAATTACCACGAAAAGAGATTCAACCTATTTCTTCCATTAGGAAAGGAAATGGCATTCTTTATGACTTCGGTCGTGAGACATTTGGATATTTGAGATTCAAGAACACCCGTGGAGAGGGCATCATCAATATCTATTACGGTGAGAGCCAAGAAGAGGCATTGGACAAAGAGCATTGTGAGACCCTTGACCGTTTGGTCTGTTATGGCGATGAGAGCCATATATGTTGTGGCGATGCCACAACAAACGTAACAAGCGACTCCTACATTTATGGGACGAGCAAGGCTTTCCGCTATGTTTACGTCGAGACGGATGTTTGCTATGAGGACATCGCCATGGATTATGAATTCGCTCCATTCGATGTCTTACATAGTGGTTCTTTCCGTTGCAACGATCAGGAGGTAAATGATATTTGGGATGTTGCCGCCTATACCATGGACCTTACTACCCGCGAGTTTTTCACGGATGGCATCAAGCGTGACCGTTGGATATGGAGTGGCGATGCTATACAGAGCTATCTCATGAACTATTACCTACGTTTCGACACCGAATGTGTAAAACGCACCATTCGCCAACTTCGCGGCAAGGATCCAGTGACAGCTCATATCAATACCATCATGGACTACACGTTCTATTGGTTTAAATCCATCCAGGATTATTATTTCTATACGGGGGATATGGATTTCCTGAGGGAGATATATCCACGCATGAAGACCATGATGGACTATTGCCTATCACGTACCAATGCCGAAGGAATGGC
>JAFYZV010000199.1 GCA_017548525.1 Prevotella sp. | reverse complement strand
ATTTCTCTTCTTGCGTACAAACATGCCGCAAAGGTACACAAAAAAATGCTTGCGCCACCCAAATCACCTCAAAAACTAATCGTAACTGCTTGATTATCAAATACCGTTTTTTTGAATTTGAAAAATCGACAAAGTCAGGAGATACCCCTATAGTTGTTGCAAAAAGATAATGAATGCTTCTAACACAGGCTATAATTTGTATGGAAAAACAAGGATTGTGACGGTAAAATGGTGAATGGGCAAAATGGCATAATGCCCATATTATACCATTTTTTCATTCTAATGGACGGTTTTTTTATGTTTTGTCGCCTTAATTGACTATTTTTGCAAAATAAAAAGACATCTAACGACCTACCATCATGAAAAGATTCATTGGTATTACCATCCACTTGACAATGTCGCTTGCCACAAACAAAAACCATGACATTAAACATCACATGGGTGATGAACTAAATGAATAAACGATATGGTATTGAAAAAAGAACGATATGGAAGGAAACAAGACGATACAAACGACAATGTCGGCATTCCTTAATGATGTAAGAAACATTGTTGAGAATGGACTCAAAAAGGCATATCAGAATGCTAATGCGATTATTGTATTCACTTATTGGCAAGTGGGAAAACGTATAGTAGAAGAGGAACAACGAGGAGAGAAAAGGGCTGAGTATGGTGCTCAAATAATCAATATGCTTTCTGAGGATTTGTGCAGAACATACACTAAAGGATATACACCTCGTGATTTACGTGCATATAGGCAGTTTTATCTGTGTTTCAACGATTTAGAGATTTGGTACTCGCGAGTGCCAAATCTGACATGGACGCATTTTCGTACATTATTATCCGTCACAAGCGATGACGCCCGATACTGGTATGTAAAGGAAGCGTCACGCGAGATGTGGAGTGTGCGTACTTTAGCCCGAAATGTCGGTTCTCAGTATTATCATCGGTTGTTGCAATCACCCAAGAAAGAAGCTGTCATTGCTGAAATGCAGCAACTGACGGCTCCATTACAAGAAGATGCACGCAACTTCATGAAAGACCCTGTTGTGGCAGAGTTCTTGCAATTGCCATCAAATACAGACTTTACTGAAAGTGAACTGGAGAAGTCTATCATCAAGCATCTGAGGGCATTCTTATTGGAGTTGGCACGTGGTTTTGCTTTCATGTATGAGCAATACCACATAAAGACCGATGCTGGTGACTATTTCATTGACCTTGTATTTTATAATGTAGTGTTGAAATGCTATGTGCTAATTGATTTGAAAACACGAAAAGTAACTCATCAGGATGTAGGGCAGATGGATATGTACGTACGAATGTTTGACGAATTGAAACGTACTGAAGGCGACAATCCAACTATCGGTCTTTTGCTGTGTTCTGACACCAGTGAGGATATTGCCCGCTATTCTGTACTACACGATAGCAAACAACTATTTGCCTCAAAATATCTAACTTTCTTACCTTCACAAGAAGAATTGCAAAGGGAGATAGAAAAGCAAAAGACTATCTTTGAATTGCAAAATAATAAGACATCTAACAACCTATCATCATGAAAAGATTCATTGGAATTATCATTTGTTTCCTAATATTTTTTAATATCAACATCCTATCCAGGGGAATCAATGTTTCTTCACCCAATGGAAGGATTGTCGCCGTCATCGACGATGATGGGCAATTGTCACTCTCCATTAGCCTTGACGGGAAAATGTTGATGCAGCCCTCCCCTATCGGGCTTTTATTGACAGATGGCACCAACATCGGAATGAATGGCAACGTGGGCTTTGGGGTGACGACAGTCATTGACGAGCAGATTGATGCCCCCTTTTATCGACAGGGGAAATTCCAAGCGAAGGCAAACCAATTGGACCTGCGCATCAAAGGTAGCTTTGGCATCATCATCCGTGTGTATGACGAGGGCGTGGCATACCGTTTCTATACCACAAAGAAAGGAGAAACCATCATCAAAGACGAGTGTGCCGAATACAACTTTGGCGACCATCACACCGCATGGTTAGCTTTATCCACTAACAAAGATAAGCCTTTTGCGATGGCATTCCAAAACATCTATACTGAAGGTCTGCTCGGCAGCATTCCCGACACGCCCGCATTCCTGCCAGTCACCGTGGATTGTGGCTCTGCCAAGGTCACTTTGCTGGAGTCAGACTTGCGTTCCTATCCTGGCATGTTTGTCAAGACCATGCACGAAGGCAATTGTACGGCTCTCAATCCTATAAGTTCCTATCTTTGCGGACAATCAAAGCTAAAAGCTGTATTCGCCCCCTATCCCAAGAAGATGGAGTATTACCGTTGGCGCGGGATGAGTTACGTGGCGGAGACAGAGGACTTCATCGCCAAGTCGAAAGGCAAGCGCGACTACCCGTGGCGCGTCTTCGCCATCACGGAACATGATACCGACATGCCTACCAATAACCTCGTCTATGCCTTGGCAACACCCAACCAGATTGGCAACACGTCATGGATCAAACCCGGCAAAGTGGCTTGGGATTGGTGGAACGACTGGAACCTGCAAGGGGTGGACTTCGTGGCGGGCATCAATATGCCTACTTACAAATATTACATTGACTTTGCGGCGAAGAATGGATTGGGGTACATTGTTCTTGACGAAGGTTGGTATGACTCCAATAAGGGCGACATCATGCAATCCATCCCCGACATCGATCTACCCGAATTGATTGCATACGGCAAAAAACGAGGCGTGGACATCGTGCTTTGGACGGTGTTCAACGTCCTTGACGAACATCTTGAGGAGGCTTGTGCCAAATATTCGGGCATGGGAATCAAAGGATTCAAGGTGGACTTCCTCGACCGCAACGACCAAACGGCGGTGGAAATGGCGGAGCGCATCGCTGCTACCTGCGCCAAATACCACCTCTTCCTCGACTATCATGGCTATTTCGCACCGACGGGAATGAGCCGTACCTATCCCAACATCCTCAATTATGAGGGCGTGTTTGGCATGGAGGAAGTCCGTTGGTGCGAGGCAGAAAAAGATATGCCCCGATACCAAGTGACCTTCCCCTTCATCCGAATGATGGCGGGAAACGTTGACTTCACGCCCGGTGCAATGCGCAACGGCACACGCCACGATTGGAAAGCTATTTACACGAAACCAGTCTCCATGGGAACCCGAGCCAATCAAGCAGCATGTTATGTCATCCACGACAGCCCTTTCACCATGCTTTGCGACTCGCCCACCAATTACGAGAAAGAACCTGAATATACCAAATTCATCGCCACGATACCCAACATTTGGGACGAAACTCGCATCCTGCAAAGCGAAATAGGTAAATATATCGTCACCGCACGGCGCAAGGGCAATGACTGGTACGTCGCTGGACAAACCAATTGGGATGCTCGCGAGCTGACCCTAACCCTTGATTTCCTTGGCGAAGGAGCGTTTGCGACAACGATACTCACCGATGGCATCAATGCCAATCACGATGCTGAAGACTATCACCTTGACCGAGAAGTACACGGCCACGGCGACGAATTAACCATTAAGATGGCATCCGGTGGCGGGTTTGTCATCAAATTCGGGAAATTGTCTATTGTCGATCATTTATAATAACATCAATACAATATGAAGAAACTCATCGTTTTATCGCTGATGGCGGTTATGGTTTGCACCTCTTCAACCGCCCAAAAGCAAAAGCCAACGAGTGGGGGCTATCCCATCACTCCCGTACCCTTCACGCAAGTGAAAGTGACAAGTAATTCGTTCTGGGGACAGCGGTTGGAGGCAAGCCGCAATGTCACCATCCCTCTCGCATTCAGCAAGTGCGAGAGCGAGGGGAGGTACAAGAACTTCGAGAATGCCGCAACACACCTCAAAGACCCTTCCAAGGTGTTCAAAGTGAATGGTGTGGGATACTCGTTTGATGACACCGACCCCTACAAGACTATCGAGGGGGCATCGTACATCTTGCAAACCTACCCCGACAAGAAGCTGCAAGCCTACGTAGACTCCGTGCTTGACATCATCGCCAGCGCACAAGAGCCTGACGGTTATTTGTATACGGCACGGACGCAAAATCCACAAGACCCACATCATTGGGCAGGAGCCACCCGCTGGTCGAAAGAGGAAGACCTCAGTCATGAGCTATACAACCTCGGACACATGGCAGAAGCTGCCGTAGCACACTGGCAAGCGACAGGCTCCACCAAATTCCTTGACATTGCCAAGCGATATGCTGATTGTGTTTGTCGTGAGGTAGGACCCAATCCTGGACAGGCTTGCGTTGTCCCTGGACACCAGATTGCCGAGATGGGATTGGCGAAGCTATACCTTGCCACGGGCGAGAAGAAGTATCTTGACGAGGCAAAATTCCTCCTCGATTACCGTGGAAAGACCACCATCAAGCATGACTATTCACAAGCGCATAAGCCCGTTGTCGAGCAAGATGAGGCAGTGGGACACGCCGTCCGCGCCGCCTATATGTATGCAGGTATGGCTGACGTTGCTGCACTGACGGGCGACCAAGCATACATCAAGGCGATAGACAATATCTGGGACAACATCGTGACCAAAAAGCTTTACATCACGGGAGGCATCGGAGCTACAGCGAGCGGCGAGGCTTTCGGTCCCAACTACTATCTGCCAAACATGTCGGCATATTGTGAAACTTGCGCCGCCATCGGCAATGTCTATGTCAACTACCGCCTATTCCTCTTGCATGGCGACTCAAAATACTATGACGTATTGGAGCGCACCCTGTACAACGGCCTCATCTCGGGCGTGTCATTGGATGGTGGCGGATTCTTCTATCCCAACCCATTGGAGTCCATGGGACAACACCAAAGGCAGGCATGGTTTGGCTGCGCTTGCTGCCCCAGCAACATCTGTCGGTTCATTCCCTCGTTGCCAGGCTATGTATATGCAGTGAAAGACCGCAATGTTTACGTCAACCTTTTCCTCGGTAACTCCACACAATTGGATGTGGCAGGGAAGAAAGTGGCTATCTCACAAACGACGCAATACCCTTGGGACGGCGACATTGCCATCAAGATAGACAAGAACGGGGCGGGCAAGTTTGCCATGAAAATACGCATTCCCGGATGGGTGAAAAATCAAGTGGTACCGAGCGACCTCTATTCGTATAGCGACAACAAGCGACTTGGCTACACCTGTTCCGTCAATGGCAATACCATCAACACCGAAACCACCGAGGACGGATACCTCACCATCGACCGCAAATGGAAGAAAGGAGACATCGTTAACATCCACTTCGACATGGAGCCACGTACCGTACGCGCCAATGAGAAGGTGGAGGCAGACCTCGGCATGATTAGCGTCGAGCGCGGTCCCTTGGTCTATTGCGCGGAGTTCAAGGATAATGACTTCGACATTATGCACACCCTCTACAACCAAAACCCACAATTCGAGGTGCGACCCAATGTGGACTTTCACATCACGGCAGCCAATGGCGAGCATACGTATAAGATAACCCAATTAGTGACAGACGTGCAACAACTGGCATTTGACAAGCAAGGAAAGCTCACCACCACAGACGGTCGCCTCACGCTGATACCCTATTACGCTTGGTGCCATCGCGGTAGCGGCAACATGAAGGTGTGGATGGCTCAAGACCTGAAGGCGACACGTCCATCCGAACCCGCCACTCTCGCCTCGATGAGTAAGGTAACTGCATCTACAAGAACATCCGCCCTCTCAAGCATCAACGACCGACTTGTGCCAAAAAACGCCGCAGATCGCTCCATCCCCTACTACCATTGGTGGCCGAAAAACAACTCAAAGGAGTGGATTACCTATACCTTCCCCGAGGAGGCTACCGTGCAAAGTAGCACCGTCTATTGGTTTGACGACCAGCCATGGGGAGGGTGCAGCACTCCCGACAATTGGAAAATCTATTACAAGGACGGCAACGGGGAATGGAAAGAGGTTGCCAATGCCGACCATTATCCCACAACGAAGGGTGCGCCATGCACCGTTAACTTCGACCCCGTGGTAACCAAGGAGGTGAAACTTGAAGTGAAACTGCCCGAAAAGCTATCCTCTGGCCTCTTTGAATGGAGCATCAAGTAACAGTAAACGCATCCGTTAGGTAAATCAATTATATCCATTATGTTTCGTCCAAGCCCTTTGTACTGTTCGTCCAAGAGGCTTGGACTATATTTTAATAACCGTGATATGAAGACATGGCATCTTTGTTCACATCTATCGATATGTCTTTGTGCGGCTTACTTGACTATCTTTGTCTGTCAATGTTTGCATATAGCTTGTCCCTTTTTTATTATGAAAAACTCTAAGCAGACCTTAAAAAACGGCTTATATCATGGGTTTTTCCATAATAAAGCATTAAAAAAGACCGCTATTTGCGGATTTCTATATAAATTTGCAAGCTAAAAAGTAATTAGTACATGGTGAATAACAACCAGAGGAGAGTGATGAAGAGTAAGATTACGGTTTTTGCCGTATTGTTTTTAAGCGTTTTTGTGCTTGCCTCATGTTTAAAAAACGAATCCGATGAAGTGGTGTATTATGACGACACCGCCATCACATCATTTTATGTGGGGACGCTCAACAGATATGTCCATACCACATCTTCCACGGGAGAGGATAGCGTTTACAAGACTACCCTTGACTGTAGCAAGTACAAATTCTATATCGACCAATACAAGAGGGAGATATACAACACCGACTCCTTGCCCCTTGGTGTTGACGTTTCCAAGGTTCTTGTGACCGCAACATCCAAGAACGCTGGACTCATCGCCGTGAATCTCATGACCCAAGACCGCTCGGGAGATAGCTTGGTATATGTATCAAGTACAGATTCTCTCGATTTCACCAATCCCATGGAGTTCCGCGTTTACAACACATCGGGTACAGCATATCGTTCCTATACGGTGCATGTGAATGTCCATCAGGAAGTTGCCGACTCTTTCCATTGGAGTAGGTTTGCAACCAACGATGCCGTAGTTGCCTCCATGGTTGGCATGCGCATACTTTCCACCGAGGGCAAATTATGGCTGATGGGCAACGATGGCAGCGGTTCGAAAGTGTATGTAGGCAACATAAGCCATGACATCACGTGGAAGGAGCTTTCTTCAAGCCTATTTCCTGCCGATGCTTACAAGAGTTTCACTTTGGTACATGGCATTCCTACATTTGTTTCCGAAGGCAACCTATATCAATGTTTCGATGACGGGCGTGGGTGTATGCCCATGGCTATGGTTGACTTAACACTCCTTTATGGGGCTGGGGATGGTAGTATGTACGGCTTAACGGGTGAGAAGACCATGTGCCAAGCATCATCTGTGTATGCTGACTGGCAATCGTCATTACTTGATGACGACACCAATCTGTTACCGACACAAGACGTGAATTTCATCACTATTTCCTCAAAAGTGAATCTTCACACCAATACGCTCTTGCTCATTGGCAACCGCGATGGAGCGTTTGTAACGGACACGGCGGCTGTCATTTGGGGAAAAGTGGAAGAGTTGAATGACAATTCACAAGACCAGCCATGGTTTTATTATACACCTTCCGCAGAGAATGAATATTTACTCCCACGCTTATACAACCTACAGGTAGTGAAGTATGACCTTGCTCTTCTTGCCATGGGTGGCAGGTCTTTTGATGGCAAGTTGTCAGCTTTCTCCCACTTTTATCGGAGTGAGGATGAGGGCATCACGTGGCACACTGATGCAATATACAACCTCCCGTCAGACTTCTCTTCGAGTGAGACATCATTTGCGATGACTTGCGACGCAAACAATTATCTATGGTTGTTCTGTGGCAGGACAGGCCAAGTATGGCGAGGGCGGACAAACCGTTTAGGATGGAACCAGGAAAAAGTAAGGTATGAGGAATAAAGAGGTTCGGCGACACGGTAACAGGTGGCATATGGGAGCCATGTTATTCCTTTTTATCATGCCTATGCCTGCACATTGCCAAAGCGACCCCGAATACATGATGGAGGTAGGTGCAGGCATAGGGATAGTCAACTACTTAGGTGATTTCAACGCCAACCTCACCAAAGATATGCAACCTGAGGCAACCATTTTGCTTCGCCGTTTGCTCAATCCTTATATAGGATTTAAGTTCAATGCCATGTATGGCAAGATGAAAGGGTCATCCAAAGACATGACGACATATTATCACGACTACGTGGAGACACCATACGAGTTTAGCAAAACGCTCATTGACAGTAACGTGATGTTTGAATACAACTTCTGGCCATACGGTACTGGGCGCGACTATCGCGGGGCACAGCGGCTTACGCCCTATATCTCCATGGGTATTGGTGGCACGTTTGTCACAGGAGGTGGAACAAATGCCTTTACTGCGAATGTCCCTTTGGGGATTGGCATTAAATATAAAATTGGTGACAGGTTAAATTTCGGTGCGGAATGGGCTGTACATTTCTCGTTAAGCGATGAGCTTGACGGTGTAAAAGACCCTTATTACATCAAGAGTACTGGCGCATTCAAGAACACTGATTGTTACACGGCATTGATGTTTTCGCTAACATATAGTTTCATGGCAAAATGTCGAACATGTCACAATGAAGATGAGTAACTGATGAAGTAATAAGAAAAAGGAAGGAAAATGATAACAATAGATAAGACACGGATTCCACAACATATCGCCATCATTATGGATGGTAATGGACGTTGGGCGGCACAAAGGGGTAAGCCACGTAGCTTTGGGCATCAGGCGGGAGTGGATGCTGTACGTCGCATCACATCGGAATGTACACGCCTTGGTGTGAAATTCCTCACCCTCTACACATTCTCCACAGAAAACTGGAATAGGCCCGCCGATGAGATTGCCGCCCTGATGGGGTTGGTACTCACATCATTGGAGGATGAGATCTTCATGAAAAACAATGTGCGTTTCCGTGTTATCGGCGACCGCTCGCGCATTCCCGATGTGGTGAATCACAAGTTGACCGAGACGGAGGAACACACTGCGAAGAACACTGCCATGACCATGGTGGTTGCACTGAGCTACTCCAGCCGTTGGGAAATTACCAATGCTGTCAGGCAGATCGTCTCGGAGGTTCACGACATGGAAGAACTGCCACAGAATATCTTTAAGAAATGGCGGACAGGAGGCATCCGCGCAGAAGACATCACAGAGGAAACTATCAGCCAGCATCTGACAACAAATTTTATGCCAGACCCCGACCTCTTGATCCGTACGGGCGGCGAGTTGCGTATCAGCAACTACCTCCTTTGGCAAATTGCCTATTCGGAGTTGTACTTCTGTGATACCTATTGGCCCGACTTCATGGAGGAGGACTTGCACAAGGCGATAGAGAGTTTCCAAAGTCGACAACGTCGGTTTGGCAAGACGGAGGCACAAGTTGAGGAGTCCATGGAGAATGAAAAAGAGTAATTTTGCATATAAAGAAATAAATCAAGTGAGACACTATTATATATATAATAAGGTGTGGGTTACGATAAAAGGCATCTTGCCCCTAAGCCTCTTAGTTTTGCTGACATTGAACGTGGAGGCACAGGATGTCATCGTGAATCCCGACATCTCGTATGCTGGCTCGCCGCGAACATGTATCCTGGGCGGCATCAATGTCTCTGGCGTGGAAGGTTATGAGGACTATATGCTCACGAGCATATCGGGGCTGACCGTTGGACAGGAAATCGAGGTGCCAGGTAATGCCATCACCGAGGCCGTGAAACGTTATTGGAAACATGGATTGTTTTCCAATGTGAAGATTTCCGCCGACTCCTTGGTGGGCAATAAGATTTATCTGCACATTACGTTGGCAACCCGTCCACGTGTCTCATCCATCAATTACATTGGCTTGAAGAAGTCTGAACGTGAAGACATGGAACAGAAGTTGGGCATGATTAAGGGCATGAGCTTACACCCCAATGTGATCGACCGTGCCAAGATCCTTGCCAAGAAATACTTTGATGACAAGGGTTTCAAGAATGCAGACATCGAAATCTTGCAACGAGAAGATGTGTCGGAGAAGAACCACGTTATCCTTGACGTTGTCATCGACAAAAAAGAGAAGATGAAAGTTCGCAACATCATCCTCGATGGCAACACAGAAATAAAGGACAGCAAGATCAAGGGTGGATTCATGAAGAAAGGGGCTTTTGCCAAAACCCATGAGGCAGGCAAGTTCTCCTCGTTCCTCAAGGCGAAGAAATTCACACCCGAGCGGTGGAAGACCGACAAGCAGAACCTCATTGAGAAATACAACGAGTATGGCTATCGTGACGCACGAATCGTGGAAGACAGCGTATGGAACGTAGATGACAAACATGTCAACGTCTATGTGAAGGTGGATGAAGGACAAAAATACTACATCCGCGATATCCGATGGGTGGGTAACACAGTCTATCCCACTGGGTATCTCAGCCGTATCTTGGGCATGGGAAAGGGAGATGTCTACAACCAGAAACTTATGCGAAAGCGTCTCTCTGAGGACGATGATGCCGTGGGCAATGAATATTGGAACAATGGTTATCTCTTCTACCAGCTCGATCCTTCGGAGGTGAATGTCGTAGGCGACTCCATTGACTTGGAGATGCGTATCCAAGAAGGTCCACAGGCACATATCAACCGTGTGCGTATCAATGGTAACGACCGCCTGTATGAAAACGTCATCCGCCGTGAGCTACGTACCAAACCCGGCGACCTCTTCTCCAAAGAGGCACTAATGCGTACCGCCCGCGATTTGGCTTCCATGGGACATTTCGACCCAGAGAAAATCAACCCCGACCCACAACCTAATGGTGAAGACGGCACTGTGGACATCAATTGGGACTTGGAACAGAAGTCTAACGACCAAGTGGAGTTCTCGCTTGGTTGGGGACAAACGGGCGTGATAGGTCGCATTGGTTTGAAGTTAAACAACTTCTCCATGGCCAATCTATTCAACAAAAACAAGGAGCATCGTGGTATCATGCCCATTGGCGACGGCGAAGTACTATCTATTGGAGCACAAACCAATGGTCGTTATTACCAATCTTATAACACGAGCTATTCCACAAACTGGTTTGGAGGCAAGCGTCCCATCCAATTCAGCGTAGGTGCATACTATTCCAAGCAAACAGACGTATCGAGCAATTACTACAACAGCGGATACTTGAACAACTATTACAATTATCTTTATGGCTACGGTAATAGTTATTACAACAGCTACGAGAACTATTATGACCCTGACAAATATGTACAATTGTTAGGAGTTTCTTTGGGCTGGGGTAAGCGTTTGCGCTGGCCAGACGACTATTTCTTCCTCTCCACGCAGTTGTCGTATACACGTTATATGCTGAAAAACTGGGCTTATTTCTTAATGCGCAATGGTAATTCAAACAACTTAAACTTAGGCATCTCGTTGAGTCGCGTCTCTACGGACAACCAACTATTCCCACGACGGGGGTCTGAGTTTTTGGCTTCCGTAACACTCACACCACCATGGTCATTGTGGGACGGAAAGGATTACAAGAACCTGGCGAACAACAGCCAGTCGGCAACCTATTCCCAAGAGCAACAAGAAAAGTATCGATGGGTAGAATACCACAAGTGGAAATTCAAGGCT
>JAFYZV010000198.1 GCA_017548525.1 Prevotella sp. | reverse complement strand
CGTCATAAAAATCTATGGATCTGTGTCGTATGAGACTCAAATTGCCTTGTTGAGCCATTATCTGCACAACTTTGATGACAAATACGACCTTGAATCGAATACATTCCGCTATAAGGTACTGACGGCAATCCGTGATTACATAGAATATAAGCGTCAGCACGATAAATATAATTCTTTGTGGCAGAATGTTAGTGATGAAGAGGTTACATTCGCGGCAGAGAATCCTTTGGAGAGTGATTTTTTTGCAGATTTTTACAATGTTCCATTTCCAGCACCTAAAAATCCAAAGTTCACTTTCATTGACTTGTTTGCTGGCATTGGTGGCTTTCGTTTGGCCATGCAAGCCCAAGGAGGGAAATGTGTCTTTTCGTCAGAATGGAACTCATACGCTCAAAAGACCTACTTTGCCAATTTTGGTGAAATGCCATTTGGAGATATAACAAAAGAATTAACTAAGTCGTACATTCCAGAGCATTTTGATGTTCTTTGCGCTGGATTCCCTTGTCAGCCATTTTCTATTGCGGGTGTTTCAAAAAAGAAAAGTCTTGGGCGTGAGACTGGATTCAAGGATAAGACACAAGGCACTTTATTCTTTGATGTGGCAGATATTATCAGCCGTCATCGCCCTAAGGCATTCTATTTGGAAAATGTAAAGAACCTGACTTCGCATGATAAAGGCAATACATTTCGTGTTATTCGAGAAACGTTGGAGGAATTGAACTATACTCTTCACTACCAAGTAATGGACGGTCAAACCTACGTTCCCCAGCATCGAGAGCGTATAATGATTGTGGGCTTTGACAAAGAGCGTTATCATGGCGAAGAGCAATTTACATTTCCTGAGCAACATGAGCCAACACGTAGTATCAAGGAAATTCTTGATCCAAACATTGACCCTAAATACACATTGAGTGATAAACTATGGACATACCTTCAGAATTATGCTGAAAAGCATCGTGCAAAGGGCAATGGATTTGGTTTCGGACTTGTTGACCTTAATGGCATTAGCAGAACGTTGAGTGCAAGATATTACAAGGATGGTTCGGAGATACTGATTCCACAGGGTGATGGTAAGAATCCTCGAAAGCTTTCTCCACGTGAATGTGCTCGCCTCATGGGTTATCCTGATGAATATAGAATAGATAGAGTTTCTGATGTACAGGCTTACAGGCAATGTGGAAACTCCGTTATTGTTCCACTGATTACTGCTGTATCTGAAAACATAATAAATAGTCTGGGAGTTTAGTTATGATTGAAGAGAATTTGCAAGATGCCATCCAATTAGTTAGTGATTCAGAATACGCCTATTGCCACTACATCACACCAAATGATGTAGGTGAGACAGGCAGTCACCAATATGGTTTCACTTTCGCAAAGCCATGTTATAAAATGTATTTTGATGAACCTGGCATAAAAGGCTCAAATAAGGAAAACTTTATAGAAGTAGATTGGCAAAAAGGGCAGATTAAAACTCAAAGTCGCGCCATTTACTACGGAGTCGGAACTAGAAATGAATACAGACTTACACGATTTGGGAGAGGCTTTGAATTCCTTCGAGACGACTATATAGGAAGCCTTCAGATTATGACACGAAATCGGGAGGGAGAGTATTTTGCTTATGTTTTGTCAAATCAAGACAATATAGAAAATTTTATGGATGCATTTAGTCTTGACGTGGCAAAAGGCAATCAAGTAATAGACAGATCAATTATAATAACTCCCGACCAAAAATTGAAGAATGATTTCTTGGCTTTTATTAACGCGCACCATGTTTTTCCAGATACCGTAGAAATGGCCTCGTTTGTACGTCAATGCGTAATAGAAGCAAATGGTTATAACAAGCTACAAGTTTCAAAAGATGCTGATAAGATTATTTTAAAATGGATTGATGCTGAATACCAGTTATTCCGTGGTTTGGAAGAAAAGATATATCGACCAATTTTCACAAGACCATTCGATAATTGTCAGAGTCTTGTTGAATTCTCGAATACTATCCTTAATCGAAGAAAGTCAAGAGCAGGAAAATCTTTGGAACATCATTTAGCAGAAATCTTCGTTGCTTCTGACTTGAAGTTTGAAGAACAAGTTATAACGGAGAATAGAAAAAAGCCAGACTTTATATTTCCTGATGGTGAAAGCTATCATAATTTTATGTTTCCTTCTGACAAACTGACGATGCTTGGAGCCAAGACTACATGCAAAGACAGATGGCGACAGGTTCTTAACGAAGCAGATAGAATACCCAAAAAACATCTTTTTACCCTTCAACGTGGTGTTTCTCGTAATCAGCTTCAGGAAATGAAAGACGAGCATTTGACATTGGTTGTCCCGAGAGACAATAAATCCTTGTTCTTACCTGAATTTCATGAGAACATTATGTGTCTTTTTGATTTTATAGGTATGGTCAGAGAGCGTCAAAGTTAACTATGGTTTTTTGCAATCATATCTCAATTTCATCAACACCAATATGTATAGTTTATCTGACTTTCCTTTTTCATGCCCCTAACATATTTATCCGTGTAGCCATACCAACGACATGACTACACGGATAAATTTGTAAAGCTTGATATAATTCTAAGTTTTATATCTACTTAAAACATTCCCGCGCTATGGAACAAGTACGACAAGCCGTAGGCAATGATGGTGCTTGTGATGACGGAGATGAGTCCGGGCATCATGAATGAGTGGTTGAGCAGGTATTTACCGATGACGGTTGTTCCCGAGCGGTCGAAGTTCACTGTGGCGATATCCGAAGGATAGTTGGGGATGAAGAAATAGCCATATACCGATGGCAACACACCCAATAGGATCCAGCCCTCGATATTCAGCGTATATGCCAACGGGAGCATGGCAACCACCACGGCACCCTGTGAGTTGATAAGCACCGAAACGAGGAAGAAGGCGATGGCGATGGTCCACGGATGAGCAGAAACAAGGTCGGTGAGCATGAGTTGCATTTCCTTCATGTAGTTTCCGAAATAGGTGTCTGCCAACCAAGCGATACCGTAGATGGCAACGACGGCTACCATACCACTTTGCCAAACGGCTCCACCAACGGCTTTCTTGGGCTTTGCCTTGCAGAAGATGATCATGAGGGCGGCGGCGGAAATCATGATGATTTGGATGACGAGATTCATTGCCAAAGGTTTCTTCACCACTTCCGTAACACCTTCCATCACTACGCCAGCGGTGGCTAATTGCTTGGCGGTTTGAGTAACACCATCAGCGATGGTCACTTCAGCAGGACCACCCTTCACGGCTTGGATGGTGTCGTAAGAAGGCAATAAGTTGCCACCGAACATCTGTACGATGGAGAACATCACGATGATAGCCAATGCACCGAGGAACACGTAAACGGCATTCTTGCTATCTTGCGAAATCTTTTTGTCGAGTGTGGTGGCAGAACTACCATAAATGTACTGATATTGTACGGGGTCTTTCAATCGCTCTTGGAACTGAGGGTCTTTGTCGAGGTCGAGTCCACGCTTGTAAGAAGCGGCGGCGGCAGCCATCAATCCACATACGCAAGCAGGGATGGTAACCATGATGATTTGTAGGTTGTTCACGTGGAAGCCGTTGGTAGCCGAGATGGCAGAGAATGCCACGACGGCGGCGGCAATGGGCGAACAGGTGATACCTACCTGTGAGGCGATGGAAGCCACGCCACAAGGACGTTCGGGACGAATGCCTTTCTTGAGGGCGATGTCGCAGATGATAGGCATGAGGGTGTAAACGACGTGTCCCGTTCCGACGAGCACGGTGAGGAAGAACGTGGTGAGTGGAGCAAGGAACGTGATACGGTCTGGATGCTTGCGTAGCATCTTCTCGGCAATCTGTATCATCCAGTCCATACCGCCCGATGCTTGCAATACGCCCGCACAGGTGACGGCGGCGATGATGATGTAGATAACGTCCGTGGGAGGTGTTCCTGGTTTCAGTCCGAAACCGAAAACAAGAAGGGCAAGACCGATGCCTGAGATGGCACCAAGGGCAAGGCTTCCGTACCTTGAACCCACCCAAAGAGCCAGCAATACGATGAGTAGCTGGAGAATCATTAGAAATGTCATAGGTTTTGAGTTGTTAAGTTATTGATATAATGTTGTTATTGATATTGTCTTAATGCCGCCAACAGCTCGTTGTTCTCGCCCTTGGTGCCGATGGTGACACGGAGGCAATTCTGGCAAAGGCTCACCAAGGTACGGTTTCGCACGATGATGCCCCGTTCTACGAGGTAGTTGTAAATGACTTGCGCATTGGTCATCTTGGCAAGGAAGAAGTTGGCATCCGTGGGATAGACCTTCACGCAGATGGGCAACACCTTGAAGGCATTGATGAGGCGGTTACGCTCCAACAACAATAGGTTCACCCATTTCTCCACGGCATAAGGGTCGTCGAGGGCTTCGATGGCTTTTTGTTGGGTGAGGTAATTGATGTTGTAGGGATATTTCACCTTGTTGAAGATGTCTATGATTTCCTTCCGTGCGAATGCCATGCCTAAACGGATAGCGGCGCATCCCCAGGCCTTGCTCATGGTGTTGAGGACAATCATGTTGGGATAGGCATGTAGTTCGCTACGCATCGACTTGTGTGAAGAAAAGTCGCTATATGCCTCGTCGATGATGACGATACCATCAAAGCCATTCAACACCTTGAAAATCTCATTGTGGTCAAGACTATTTCCCGTGGGGTTGTTGGGCGAGCAAATCCAGATGACCTTGGTGTTGTTGTCGCAAGCATTCAGGAGCTTGTCGGCAGACATCTGGTAATTGTCATCCAATAAGACGGGACGATATTCGGTGTCATTGATGTCTGCGCAAACCTTGTACATCCCATACGTGGGTTCGATGGCAACCACGTTGTCTCTCCCTGGGCGGCAAAAGCATCGATAGGTGAGGTCGATAGGTTCATCACTACCATTACCGAGGAATATCTGTTCGACGGGAACGCCCTTGACGTTGGAAATCTTTTGTTTGAGTTCCAATTGCAAAGGGTCGGGATAACGGTTCAAGGGCTTGTTGTAAGGATTCTCGTTGGCATCAAGGAACACGTGCGCTTCCTTTCCGCTATACTCGTTTCGTGCCGAACTATATGGGGCGAGTTTCCAGATGTTGGGCCTTACTAATTCCTTCAATGATTTCATGCCGTTGTTATTAAGTCAAATTGAGATGTTTCATCCTTACCGTCATGGCATTCTTGTGGGCATCGAGGCATTCGTTTTCTGCCATGGTTTCCACCGCCTTGCCAATCGACTTGATGCCTTCTTCGCTGAGATGTTGGAATGTTACTTTCCGATGGTAGCTATCGAGATTCACGCCGTTGTAAGCGAGGGCATAGCCATGAGTAGGCAACGTGTGATTGGTGCCACTGGCATAGTCGCCCGCACTCTCACAAGCATATTTCCCAAGGAACACACTCCCTGCATTGATGACCTTATCCGCCAACTCTTCCCAATTGGATGTGGCAAGGATTAAATGCTCGGGTGCGTATGAGTTGCTCAATGCCATTGCCTCCTCCATGTCTCTGACGAGGACGAGGTGGCTATTGTCAAGTGATTGTTGGGCAATGTCCTTGCGCGAAAGCATGGGCAATTGTCGGTTTATTTCCTTCACCACGTCATGCAATGTCGTTTCAGACGTGGTAATCAGTATACATTGTGAGTCGATACCATGCTCTGCTTGGCTCAGGAGGTCGGCAGCCACAAATTCCGCATGGCTATCCGCATCAGCTATCACGCATACCTCCGACGGACCGGCGGGCATGTCGATGGCGACATCATGTAGGCTTACTTGTTGCTTGGCAGCCATCACATATTGGTTTCCTGGCCCGAAAATTTTATAGACCTTGGGGACGGTCTCCGTGCCGTATGCCATTGCACCGATGGCTTGCACCCCACCGCATTTGAATATCATATCCACACCCGCGATTTGGGCGGCGACGAGGATGGCGGGGTGAACTTTCCCTTCACGGTTGGGTGGTGTGCATAAGACGATTTCCTTACATCCAGCAATCTTCGCGGGCGTTGCTAACATCAATACCGTGGAGAATAGGGGGGCGGTACCACCAGGGATATAGAGTCCAACCTTCTCGATGGCGATGCTCTTCTGCCAACAAGTCACACCAGGACAAGTCTCTACTTTCTCCCCCTCAAATCGTTGTGAGGCATGGAATGTGGCAATATTGGCATGAGCCAATGTCAAGGCTTCCTTGAGTTCTGGGGCAACAAGGCGTTGCGCTTCTTCCATCTCCTCTTTCGAGACACGGATGGTGGGCAAGGTGACATGGTCGAATTTCTCCTCATACCTTAATATGGCGGCATCACCGTTTGTGCGTACATCATCAAGAACGGAGGAAACGGTCGTATGGAGTTGTGACACGTCAAGATGTGGACGGGCGATAATCTCCGCCCATTGCTCTCTCTCTGGATATGAGTATAACTTCATGTGGTTTATAAAATCATTTTCTCAATCGGAGTTACCAAGATGCCTTGAGCACCCATCTCCTTGAGTTTACCGATGATTTCCCAGAATTGCTTTTGCCCCAACACCGTGTGTACCGAACACCAATCTTCGTCTGCTAAGGGGATAATGGTGGGGCTCTTCAAGCCTGGTAACACGTTGATGATGTCATTAAGACGTAGCTTGGGCACGTTCATGCGAACATACTTCTTGTCTTCCGCTTGTCTGACGGCATCAATGCGGAATAGCATCTCTTGGAGAATTTCCCGTTTGTCGTCGTCCATCAACGGGTAACCGATGAGCAAAGCCTCACTATTCATGACGATTTCCACCTCCCGAAGGTTGTTGCTGACCAATGTGCTCCCCGAACTCACGATGTCAAAGATGGCATCAGCCAAACCAATGCCAGGGCTTATCTCCACACTTCCCGTGATTTCGTGGATGTCAGCTTGAATGTCTTGGCTCTCAAGGTAAGTGCGAAGGATGTTGGGATAGGATGTGGCAATCTTCTTTCCGTTGAACCATTCCACTCCTTGGTAGTTGTGTTCCTTGGGAATGGCAAGTGATAGTCGGCATTTACTGAAACCGAGACGTAAGAGAACATCCGCTTCCTCGTTCTTTTCCACGTACTCGTTCTCTCCGACGATACCAACATCTGCCACACCCGTGGCGACGCTTTGGGGTATATCGTCATCGCGGAGGTATAATATTTCGATGGGGAAGTTGGATGATTGCACGAGAAGTGTGCGCCTGAAAGAACTCACTTTGATGTCTGCCTCGGCCAATAGATTCATCGTGTCTTCGTAAAGGCGGCCTTTGGACTGTACGGCTATACGTAACATAAAACACTAATTTTCTTAAAAAATCGATGCAAATTTACTTTTTTTTATGCTAATTAGCAAGAAATGTAGTACTTTTGTGCCCGTTATCATTTATTTTATGTGGACAAAACACCTTTTTTTGTTGTTGCCTTTCCTTGCATCCATATTGGGATGCACCAATAATGGTCAAGCGGAAACAACACCTTGGGGTACTCCTGTTGGGAAGGAAACTCTTCCGAAGGAGGTGGTGGACAGCACTCTTGGGGATGCTTTCAGGTTAGGAGACATCCAGAGTAATGGTGAGTTGATCATGCTTACCCTTACAGGTCCAGACACTTATTATGACCATCGTGGCTACAAAATGGGCTTGCAATATATGCTATGTGAGAAGTTTGCCCAATCCATTGGCGTGTCTCTCCGTGTGGATGTTTGCAAGGATGTAGACGAAATGGTGCAAAAGTTGGTGGCGGGGGATGGTGATGTCATTGCCTACCCATTGCCAGAGAATATTCAGGGCATCACCTATTGTGCCTCATCGTGGGGGGTGAAAGAAGGAAATCAGGAATTGGCGGACACGCTCAACCATTGGTATTCACCTCAATTGGCTTCGAAGGTGAAGGAGGAAGAGGCGTTCTTGCTCTCTACCCGTAGCATCTCGCGGCACGAGTATGCTTCTGTCCTCAACCAAAAGGGTGGTATCATTTCTCATTATGACGATTATTTCCGTAGGTATGCACCTTTGGCACGATGGGATTGGCGATTGCTTGCCGCCCAATGTTACCAAGAGTCTACCTTCGACCCACACGCTCAGTCGTTTGCGGGGGCTTGTGGTTTGATGCAATTGATGCCCCAAACGGCAAGCGACCTTGGTCTCTCTCCCGAACAGGTGTGGGAACCAGAGAAGAATATCGCTGCCGCCGCAAGGTATATCCATCAATTGAATTACCATTTTAGGGACATCCGCAATTCTAACGAGCGTACGAAGTTTGTGTTGGCAGCATACAATGGTGGCATGTTCCACGTGCGCGATGCCATGTCGTTGACCGAGAAGAACGGTGGCAACCCTCACATCTGGAGCGAGGTTTCCGAATATGTACTCAAGTTGGAAACCCCAGAGTTCTATAATGACTCCATTGTGAAATATGGGTATATGCGTGGTTCGGAGACGGCAGGATATGTTGCCCGCATCCAGAGCATTTATAGCAAATATCGGGGTGTTGCCAAGCCAGGCAATTCTCATGGTTCGTCTTCACAACCTAAGAAAGCTAAACGTAACAACAAATATCGAGTATAAAGACCTTTTTGCCATGAAAACAAATTTCAAGTTAAGGAAAATATACACTATCCCCGCCATTTTGTGTGTGTTGGTTATTGTGGGATTGCTGGGATACTATTTCCTGTCGTCGTTGTCTAATCAGGAAGAAACCACATATTTATATATAGATAGGGACGACACGGTTGACTCCGTCTTCACGAAGATGGCTCCCGTCTGTGCCAAACATGCCTTTGGGGGCTTCAAGACACTGGTTAGACATGGCAGCTATGCCGACCATATCCACACAGGACGTTATGCCATCGAGCCAGGGGAGAATGCCTATACCGTCTACAAACGCCTCAAGAATGGCTTGCAGACACCTATCAACCTGACTGTTCCGTCTGTCCGCACGTTGGATAGGCTCAGCATGGAAGTGGGTAAAAAGTTGATGATTGATAGCGCAGAGATATACCAAGCACTGACCGACCCATCGATTTGTGCGAAATATGGGTATGACTCGACGACAATTAGCTGCATGTTCATTCCCAATACATACGACATGTACTGGAATGTAGGTGTTGACGCATTCCTTGACCGCATGAAGAAAGAGAGCGACAAGTTCTGGGATGCAGGTCGCCTTGGTAAGGCAAAAGCCATGGGTCTGACACCCAACGAGGTGATAACACTCGCCAGCATTGTGGACGAGGAGACCGCCAACAATGGTGAGAAGCCGATTATCGCGGGTTTATATTATAATCGTCTGCGTTACCATAACGAGATCAATCCCAAGGGAATGCTTCTCCAATCTGATCCCACGGTGAAATTCGCTTTGAAACAATTTGGCCTACGCCGCATATACAATTATCATTTGCAGGTGGATAATCCCTATAACACCTATCGTTATGCAGGACTTCCCCCGGGTCCGATACGCATCCCTTCGGTGGTGGGTATTGATGCCGTTCTCAATTATGCGCACCACGACTATCTGTATATGTGTGCCAAGGAGGACTTTAGCGGTACGCACAACTTTGCCCGTACCGTGAGCGAACATTTGCAAAACGCAGCCAGATATTACGTGGCGCTGAACCAAAGAGGAATTCATTAGATTTCGCACACTCCGCTTACTTCAGGGGAATGTGAACGATGCACTATGATGCATCAAAACAAATATACCCCAAAATCCGCGACTAATAGTCTTTTGGTTTGAAATATTCAGAGTAGTGTCTTGTTTGTCATTTCCAAGGCAACCTATCGTCCATTATGTTTAGATGAGTGACAATTTCACCTTACCCCATAAGCATTACAGGGGCTTTTGCCGTGATTAACTCTCGAAAGAGACAAATTAAATGAAGAATGAATGATCAGCTAACGCCATCTGCATTTGCCCAAACGATTCTTCATTCTTCACTCTTCATTCTTTTTTCTTCATCACAGTGTTCTCTGCCAAGAACGGCTTTGGCTGCCTTGCACATCCCAAGACGTAAACCGAATGAGGTGCATCGCACTCCCAATACTTCGTCCATAACGGAATCCACGTAACGGGAAAACAGCTATGTCACGTGAAATATTCCGCAAAGGGAGTGATTTTCCCAGATTTTATGTTTATCTTTGCCATGTCAAGGATGATTTTTGCTTGTTTTTAATTGCAGCACTAAGGTAAGTGAAAAATCTGACATGACAAAATTCTGGGCAACTTTTTGTTGCTCAGGAACTTATAAAGATCATTAAATTATAGTGCTGCGGAATTTAGGGTATTTTTGCAAACTGAAATATTAAACGAACACTCAAATGAAAACTATCCGATTTATTTGTTCCATCGTGGCATTGCTCATGACAGTTGTTGCCACATTTGCGCAAAGCAATGTCACGGCTACGCTAAATGGACGGGAAGCCACCCTCTCTAATGGCATCTTGAAACTGCACATTGGCAGCAATGGACGAGCCGACCAGCTCACATACAAGGGATTGAACCTCCTTGGCAGCTCGGGTATTTACTTCGATTACACTGCCAAGGGCATTGGTAATAAGGCACTAAGCCCCTCCAAGGCAGAGATCGTGCGGCAGGATGACGATTACGTGGAGGTGCTTTATTCCAATACGACCGATGATCTACAATTTCAACAAGGCTATATCTTGCGTAAGGGCGTGAGTGGCGTGTATGTGTATGTCATCGCCAATGGCACCAGCACGTCGGGTAACGTGCAGTTGCAGGAGGCTCGTGTCTGTACCCGCGCGGCATCGTCGATGCTCAATGGCTATGTGGATGATACGATGCGAGGCATGATTCCATCGAATAGCGAGATGGCTGCCGTGGAGCAATATGGCACCTCTAATCCCGCCTACGTGCAGGATGCCACATATCAGATGGCAGATGGTAGCATCTACACCAAATACAATTGGGCGCAATATGTGGTACGCGATAGTGTCCATGGGCTTATGCACACCAACAAGTTGGTGGGACTGTGGAATATCCATTGTTCGCCAGAGTGGTACCCTGGCGGTCCCATGAAACAAGAACTGACCGTTCATGCCACGGGAAAGTCACCTATCACCATCCAGATGTTGCAAGGAGAGCATCTCGGTACAGCCTCGCAGTATTACCAACAAGGGGAAAGGAAACTCTATGGTCCTTTCTTCATCTACTGCAATTTCAATGCGAGCAAGGACACGGAGTGGCTCATCGCCGATGCCAAGCGAGAGGCTCACGAGCAAGAAGAGCAATGGCCGTTCACGTGGTTTGAGAATGAGTTATATCCCTTGGACCGTGCCACAGTGTCTGGGCAAGTCAACGTGACGACAGGACAGGCACAAGACTCCGTCCAAGTGGTGCTTGCTGAGCCAGATGTCGATCTCTTCGACCAAGGCAAGAAGTATATGTTTTGGGCTTTGACCGATGCCGATGGCCGTTTCAACATCAAGAATGTGAGGAAAGGAACTTATGCCTTGCGGGCATACGCCACGAAGGGAGACATCACCGATGAGTTGCAGGTAAAAGATATTGTCGTGGATGATGCCGAGGTGGAGTTGGGTACCATCGATTGGACCCCCGCTTGTTATGAGAACAAGCTGTTGCAGATAGGCGAGAACAACCGCATGAGCGACGGCTATCGGTTGAGCGACTATGTAAGGGCTTACGGTCTATGGGATGAGGTGCCTGCCAATCTTACCTTCACGGTGGGGGAGAGCGACCCCGCAAAAGACTGGTATTATGCGCAGACGAAGAATGGCAAGTGGACGGTTAAGTTCGATAGCCCACAGACCTATACGGGCACGGCACATATCACCATCTCAGCGGCTGGGGTAACCAACTCGCCGAAGTTGGCTATCGCCATCAATGGGACAACCGTAGCCAACTGGTCACCATCGCCCAACGATGCCTCCATCTATAGAAGCGCGGTTCTCTCAGGGCGCCATCGTCTATATACTTGTACATTCCCCGCCTCGCGCCTGCGCCAGGGAGAAAACACGATGACCCTCACCATGTCGGGCATAGGCAAGAATGGCGGCATCATGTATGATTGCATCAAATTAGAGACGGGCGATGCCGTGACCGATGCCATTCATTACAACGTGGCAGCCAATAATCATCCTATCGAAGTGTATGGCATCAATGGAAGATTGGTGGGTGTCTATAGGGACAATACCGTCATGAACTTGCCGCATGGTATATATATCTGTCGCCAGGGGACAGATTGTTGGAAGATAATAAGGTAATCCTGATAATGGTATTATTGTAATGGTCTATATTCGTTTATATATTCTGTCATATTTCCCTTTGTGATATGGAAAATGTGTTAAAATGAGGATAAAATCATTTTTTCTCAGATTTTATGTTTACCTATGCCATGTAATGAATGATTGTTGCTTGTCTTTAAATGCAGCACTAAGGTAAGTGAAAAATCTGACAGGACAAAATCCCTGGCAACTTTTTGTTGCTCAGGAACTTATAAAGAATATTAATTACAGTGTTGCGGAATTAAGGTATTAAATAAATACTTTAAAAAAGTAGTATAATTTCTTGTATATATGGAAATTATTTTGTATCTTTGTAAAGTCAATAGGAGTTCACCGCTGGCCTTGCGACAATGGGCCCAAACATAGAGTTATCAGCGGAAAAGCTAAATTAACCACTAAAAAATTTTGTATTATGCCTATTTTTTATAAACTGTATCAGGACAAGCGCGAGGGGAGCAAGACCGAGGGGAAGTGGTACGCCAGGGCGAAATGCTTGGGCTATTGGGACCTTGAGAAACTGGCCGACCATATCCAGGACAACGTAAGTGCCAAGAAATCTGATGTCATCGCCGTGCTCAAGGAGTTAGTTGTTGTGATGGCGGAAGCCTTCGACGCTGGCTATGGTGTGCGACTGAATGGATTCGGTCGGTTCAAGGTAGGGTTGAAGACGGAGGCCGCAGACAGCGCGAAGGAGTTCACCGCCGCGAAGAACATCGTGGGCAACCGCATCAACTTCCAGCCCGAGACGCATTGGAGTGCTGCTGACGGCAATGTGCGCACCAACCCGTTCACCACTGGCCTCAAGGTGCAGGAGTACGGTAAGTACAGCATTGATGAGGAGGAAGAGGAAGGCGAGGGAGATTGAACTCTCAACTCTGGACTTTGAACTATGAAGTATGAACTAAAAAGGCGTGGCACAGAGATTGTGTCGCGCCTTTTTTGTGTTTATAAACCATTGATTTCGATGCTATAAACCATAGGTTTTGACTTCATAAACCATTGATTTGTATGCTATAAAGCATTGATTTGTACCCAATAGACCTATGCTCCAGAGGTTATAAACCTATGGGCTATATGCCAAAGTTGCTTGAATGTGTTGATAGGGGAGAGGCTCTCTTCTTTGTGAGAGGATGGGTTTTGGAATTTTTTTGGAATTTTCATTGCTTTCTAAAACCATGTAAATGCTTGTATTATAGCGACTTAGTTCATTGTTTTGGAATTTTTAATAGGTTTTTCTCATAAAAAAATAAAATGAAAAAAGATTATAGAAAATTTTTCTCAGTTAGTGACTAAAAATTCCAAGAAATCTCTT
>JAFYZV010000197.1 GCA_017548525.1 Prevotella sp. | reverse complement strand
GATGTTGACAAGGAAACGGCTCTCGCCGATGCTCAGACAGTGGCAAACCAATGGGTTACCGCTGGCATTTGCTCCGAATAATAAACAAACAATCCGCGAATCAATTTCGCGGATTGTTTGTTTCAAAGACCTTCATGCGCTCTTCAAGTTGGTCGTATTGGTGATTCTCGATGAACGAAGTGCAGACACGTAGCCCCTCTTGCTGGCTACCCGTCGTGATGAGGCAGATGGCACTCACGCCATAATACATCAGTTCGTGTGCTAACTCGCCGCTTGTCATCCCTGGATAGCCGATGGTGAAATAGAAACCGTCGGCTATCTCCTCGTCCAAGTCCTTGTCATAGACCACATAGAAGCCGTGTCGGCAGAATATTTCCTTCAGCTTGTGGGCGCGCCGACCATATTCCATGATGTCATCTCGGAAACGGTACGTGCCGTCGGATGCCGCCTTCAGCATCGCCGCCATGGCATATTGTGCGCTGTGGCTGGTGCCTGACGACAGGGCGTAGAGCATCCGTGTGGAGAACACCATGCCGAAGGGAAGACCCTCATACCGCCCTGCCAATTGGGGGAAGTGGCGGTGGAAGAGCTTATTGGAGATACATGTCACGCCAATCCGCTCACCCGCATAGCTGAAAGCCTTGGATCCGCTGATGAGGAGGATGTAGTTGTCGGTGTAGTTGGCAACAGATGCTTGGTAGGGTGGGGCAAACGGCACACTTAAATCCCTGCGGAAGTCCATGGCGAAATATGCCAAGTCTTCCATCACGATGGCATCATATTGTGTGGCGAGTGTGCCGATGATTCTCAACTCATCGTCATTGAGGCAAATCCAAGAAGGATTGTTGGGGTTGCTATACACGATGGCACAGATGCGTCCTGTCTGCAAATACGACTCTAACTTGTCTTTCAGTTTGTCGCCTCGATAGGAATAGACATCGAAAGTCTCGTATCTCACGCCCATCACTTGTAATTGCATCTTTTGCACGGGGAATCCCGGATCGATGAACAGCACCGTGTCCTTCCCCTCTTGGGCTTGGCTACATGTGAGGAACGACGCAAACGTGCCTTGCATCGAGCCGCACACGGGAATGCAAGCCTCGGGTGCGATGTCGATATTGATAAAGGCTTTCACGAAACGAGATGCTTCTTCTTTCAATTTGGGATAGCCTTGGATGTCGGGGTAGCTATGGGCGATGCCGTCTTGCAACGCCAGGATTTGTGCATCTACACCCACCTGCGAGGCAGGGAGGCCGGGGATGCCCATTTCCATCTTGATAAATTCCACGCCCGATTGTTGCTCGGCAAATGCCGCCACTGCCTTCACCTCACGGATGGTCGCCTTGGCGAAGTCCTGTATGCCATAGTCTTGTATGGCTCGGTCAACGATTTCTCTCTTGATCGGTGTTTCCATGGTTGTCATTTTTGCGCTGCCCTTCCGATTGCCAAAGCCTTGATGTTTGCCTCCACCACGGCATCACCTTTTCTTCCGAACACGCTGCGGATGGCATCTTCCAGCTTGTTATAATCAATATTCAACGCCTTTTGTGCCGCACCGAGCAGGATGACGTTGGCAGAACGTGGAATGTCATTCTCCTTTGCCAATGTCTCTATGTCGAGCATGATGACATTCTCCAAGTCGTTGAGGTCAGCTTTCACCTTCTCGATGTCAGGATAATTGGGAATGTTGACGAATGGGGCAGAGGAGGTGATGATCCATCCCTCTTTGTTCAGATAGGGTAGGTAGCGCAGGGCTTCCATCGGTTCCATGGAGATAATCACGTCTGCACCTCCCAAAGGAATCAGGTCGCTGTTGATGGGAGTAGACGAGATGCGGAGATTGCTCTGCACGTCTCCGCCCCGTTGTGACATGCCGTGTACCTCTGCTTGCTTGATATAGAGGTCTTCCTTCATGGCTGCCTCTCCGATAATGGTTGCGATGCTGAGGATGCCTTGTCCTCCCACGCCACATAAGATGATGTCTGTTTTCATTTATTTGCCTCCTTTGCTCTCTTTTGTTTCAGATGGCGTTGCAATGTTTGCATACATTCACGTCTCGGGATGATGACGCTCACGCCGTGGTATTCGATTTCCTCGCGGATGGTTTGGGTAATCTCTGGCATGTTCTTGGGAATGGGATTCACCACTTTCAGGTGTTCGTCGCTCATGCCAAGCCCTCGGCAGATTGCCTCAAACTTATTCGTGCCGGCACTGTCTTGCCCTCCCGTCATGGCAGTGGTGAGGTTGTCGCTGATGATGACGGTGATGTCCGATTCCTCATTGATGGCATCGAGCAAGCCCGTCATGCCGCTATGGGTGAACGTCGAGTCGCCGATGATGGCGATGGATGGCCAATGACCAGCGTCTGCCGCGCCTTTCGCCATGCCGATGCTCGCTCCCATGTCCACGCAGGAGTGTATCGCCTTGTATGGGGGGAGGAATCCGAGTGTGTAGCAACCGATGTCGCCAAACACGCGGGCGTTGGGATAATCCCTCAACACCTCGTTCAATGCCGTGTAGACATCCCTATGACCGCAGCCCTTGCACAATGCCGGTGGGCGCGACACCACGTCTGCGCACGGCTCGAAGGTATCTGAGGCGGGCAAACCGAGTGCCTTTTTCATCAGGTCGGGGGTCAGTTCGCCCGTGCGGGGCAGCTCTCCCGTGAGCTTCCCTTGTATCTCCGCCGTGCCTGGCATCACGCCTCTTACGATGTCTTCGATGAAAGGTTGTCCCTCTTCTGCTATCAAGATGCGTTTGCATTCCACCGCCATCTTTTGTACGAGTTCCTTGGGGAGTGGGTATTGGGATATTTTCAGCACGGGGAAAGGACATCCTTCTGGGAAGCACTCATTCAGGTAATTGAAGGCGATGCCACTGGCGATGATGCCCAACGACCTGTCTACAGCGTCAATGTATTCATTGTAGGGCGAGATGACAGCATCATGCTCCAATTGCGCTTGTTGTGCCGTTACCACGTCGTTGCGCTTACGGGCGAAAGCGGGCAATAACACCCAGTCGGATGCCTTGGCGTTGAAGTTGATTTCGTTTTGCTCACGAGGGGTCTCCACTACGTTCACCACTGCACGTGAATGTGCCATGCGGGTGGTCACTCGCATCAAGATGGGCAGATGGATGCGCTCCGAATAGTCGAAAGCCACCGCCATCATGTCGTATGCCTCTTGCTGGTTGCTCGGCTCAAATGTTGGAATCATGGCAAACTTCGCATAGAAGCGGCTGTCTTGCTCGTCTTGCGAGGAGTGCATGGAGGGATCGTCGGCAACTAATACCACCAGTCCGCCATTCGTTCCTGTCATGGCAGAGTTGACGAAGGGGTCTGCACAGACGTTCAGTCCCACATGCTTCATGCACACCAAAGCACGTTTTCCCATGTACGACATACCGAGGGCTTGCTCCATAGCTGTCTTTTCGTTGGTGGACCAACGGCTATGTATGCCACGTTCTTGAGCCATCTTCGAGCCTTGGATGTATTCCGTGATCTCGGTCGATGGCGTTCCTGGATAGGCATATACGCCACTCAGTCCCGCATCGATGGCACCTTGTGCGATTGCCTCATCACCTAATAATAGTTTTTTCATTCTTCTATATATTATAATATGTGTCTTATTCGATGGTCACTCTCAATGGCATCGTCACCGTATTCATAAAAGTTTCGATGCGGGCTTGCCATTCTCGCTGGTTGCGCACGTCAGCCTTACTCCATGCGCTACCCGCATAATAGGTGTATTTCTGGTTGTTCTCCAATTTCTTCAATATGCCTACAGCATGGCCTTCTATGCCATTGGCAGGCTTTTCGAGCATCAGTTTCTTGGTCGTCACTTCGCCATTGGGGAACAATGCTGCCACATAGACCTGGAAATTGTGCTTGGCGGGATTGTCCGTAGGGTCGGCATATTGCACATAATTGTTGCCTAACACCACACTCTCCTTGTCAGCTGAGTGAATCACCACGCCCGATGCGAAGTCGCAAGGCTTGCTCAACCCCTCATACCAAACGGTAATCTTGTTGAAGTTGCTCCCCTTGTCGAGGCTCATGATACGGTGTTCGATGACATTCTCGTCCTTTTTCACCTTGGCGGGATGATAGGTCAGTTCGACGGTGAAGCGCAACGGACCATTGTCCAATATCTCATAATCCTTGTAGCAATAGGGATAAATCAGTTCCTTTCCATCCATCAAAGCGGGCGTACCACATCCCAACGTTGCCCCTACGCTATAACAGTCGAGTCCGTTGCCATGGTCTAAGTGGAACGAGGTGCGTAGGTCTTCCTCTCTCCATTTGTCGCCCTGTCCCTTTTTGTGGTAGATGTTCTTGAGGATATTGCCGTCGTAGTCGGCGGTGTAGCGGTCTTCCACCACGATTTCAGGCGTGTTTTTCGTCCACACATCCATGCCATAAGACTTCTCGCCCGTGCGTTGCAGGGCAGGTCCATACACACGATATGCGCCACGGTCGTTCTCCCAGGCGATATCATCCTTACGGGTGGGGTACATCTTCCCCTTGACCCACGTCTTCATAGGCTCTGGTACACCTTTCATGATGGTGTACTTCGCCGTGCCGCAAGGTTGCACTGCCACGTCAATCAGCAACTTCCCATCGTAAGTGACTTGATAGTCCACTTGCTGTCCGAAAGCGTTTTTCACCACGAAGGGGTCATCGTCGGCTAATCCCATCTTGTCAATCAGGGGTTTCAAGTCCACTTCAATGAGTTCCTGCCGTTGCTCTTTCTCGTCGTTGGTGACGGTAATGGTCACGGTATTGGCGGCATGTTGCCTTCCGAAGGGCAATGACCATAAGAGTAGGAAAAGGTAAATAGTCTTGTTCATCGTATATCTTATTTGAGGTTATCCTTGAAAAACTGGGCGATTTGCCGCAACAGGTGGTTTCGTGTATTACCGCCATAGATGCTATGGTTGCGGTTGGTATAGACGTTCATCTTGAAGTCTTTGTCGGCTTGTACCAACGCCTCGGTGTATTCGTAAGTGTTTTGTGGGTGTACGTTGTCATCGGCAAGGCCATGGCAAAGCAACAACGCACCGTGCAACTTGTCGGCTCGGGCGATGGGGTTGTCATCATATCCCCGTTGGTTCTCCTTGGGTGTGCGCATGTAACGCTCCGTATAAATGCTGTCATAGAAACGATAACTTGTCGGTGGGGCAACGGCAACGCCAGCCTTGAACACACCGCGACCCTCGCTCATGCTCATCAATGTGCAATAGCCACCATAGCTCCATCCCCAGATTCCGATGTTTTCCTTGTCCACGAAAGGTTGCTTGCCAAACCAGATGGCGGTCTCCACTTGGTCTTTTGCCTCAAGGTTGCCGAGGGCGAGGTAGGTACATTTCTCCCATTCTGCCCCCTTTGCGCCTGTGCCGCGCCCGTCCACGCAAGCCACGATGAATCCCTCTTGTGCGAGGTAATGGTCAAACAAGGCACCGTTACCCATCGACCCGATATTCCAGGAGTTCACCACTTGCTGGCTTCCTGGTCCACTATATTGGAACAGAATCACTGGATACCGCTTGTTTGGGTCGAAATTGGCGGGCTTGACCATCCATCCATCGAGCGTTACTCCCTCGGATGTAGTGAACGAGAACATCTCTTTCTTTGTGACAGGGTATGTGGCAAGTTTATCAGATAGTTCCTTGTTATCAACGGGCGTGGAGAGTATCTTGCCGTGGTTGTCCCTGACGGTGTAAACAAAGGGATGATCCTTATCGCTCCATGTGTTGATGAAATACTTATAATCGCCCGAGAAGATGGCGGCGTTCCATCCCTCCTGACTTGTCAGTCGCTCGCTCTTGCCGCTTTTGTGACTCACATAGACCTGTCTGTCGTGGGCATTGAGCGTGGCGGCTTGGTAATAGACATCGCCCGTCGCCTCGTCATAGCCATAGATGCCCGTGACATCGTAGTTGCCGTCGCCTATCTTGCGCTCCATTGTGCCGTTCATCGTATAGACATACAGGTGCATATAGCCGTCGCGGTCGCTTGGCAAGAGCAAGTGGTTCTTGCCGATGATGGCTCCCGTCAGCACGTCTTCCTTGATGTATTTGGGTACGCTCTCCTTGATGAGCAGTTGCGAGACGGTACTCCGAGGGTTCACTTGGTAGATGTTGAGGGCATCCTGATGGCGGTTCATCGTATACACCAAAACCTTCGCGGGGTCGGATGTGGGCAATATACGCGGCATATAGCCCTCGGCATCGATGGGTACATCTAATTGTTTCACCTGTCTGCTCTTGACATCAAAGCTCCAAGCCGTCACTTTTGAGTTGTCTTCACCCGCCTTGGGATATTTGTAGGAATAGACACCGGGGTAGGTAGCATACTGTTCTTTGGCAGGTTTCATGCCTTGGAAATATTGTAGTGAATATTCCTT
>JAFYZV010000196.1 GCA_017548525.1 Prevotella sp. | reverse complement strand
TTCAATCCGATACTCTTGGCAGAGATGCCAGGAATGTAAGTGAATAGGATGATGGCTGCGCCGAAGATGAGTGCCATCAACTGATAATGCCTTGTGCGCTTCCAGAACAGCATCAGCACAAAGAGCGTCATCAGCACACCCGCCACCATCAGGTAAAAGCGGCTCTCTGTGAAGCTGTAAATGCGGATGCGGTAGATGGAGCCGATCCAATACATGATGAGCGGAGGAATGGCTATCAGCGTGAAATGACGATAGAACCAGTCGTAGTATCGCTGGCTGAGGATGGATTGTGCCATACGTCCGACCAATGCCGCACTGATGAAGCCCATCACCATCCATGCAACACCACCTTTGGGCAAGTCCCATTCGAGGGCAATCTTGAGGAAATAGATATAGAGGATGACGGTGTAGATGATGATGGCAGGTGAGAGGATGAAATTGAGGATAAGCCTGAGCACCTTGAAGGGTTCGACCACCTCGTCCTCGTTTTGGCGGACAAAGGTGCAGCATATCTGAGGTGCCAATACAAACCAAACAAATTGGATGATATGCTCGTAGAAATGTCTGGGCTCATCAATACCGAAGATGTAGAAGAAAGAGGCACAAATGGCCATGACCACCAGATTGAAAATACCTGTGATCATCACGCCAAAGAACATTTGAGTTACCACATGGAGTGCATGTGCTGCAAAGGAACGATTGTCCAGCTTCTTGTTGCCGATAATGAGCAGAATGGCTGCCAAGACATAAGTGAACCTGAAACCGTAGGTCTCAAGGAACGGCTCCAGATCGAGAGCCAGTAGGGGAAGGAACAGAAAGAAGGAAATGTAATAAGCCCAACGGTTGATACGTTGCAACCAGAAGGATAGTGTCATTAGGGGAACAAACAACCAGAGTATATTGCCCAGCTGTTTGACCGTTTCACTCATTGGGTACGCTGATTCACTATGCCATGCTGCCATGATGAAAAACGCCAAACCCAGGGCAGCTTCAACAGGAAAGCGAAGCGGGCTGACGAGCAACTGCTGTATGATTTCTTTCAGTTTTGTATTCATTGCCTCTAACCTTATTTTTATGATTGAAAGCCTCCGTATTGTTGGTCTTTTGTCGTACTTGATGACAAACTTGCACAAAAGTGGGTACAAATATAGGGATAATTCCATGATTATTCATACATTTGCAATGATTATTTCAAGAAATATGGTTTTACGTGTATGATATGATAGAGAATTTTGAAAAACAACTACATGATGACTTGCATCAGTTCCTTTTGTCCATAAAAGAGGTTGATGAACGACTACCGGAATGTCCTGATGTGGAAGAGAAATGGGAGCCAATCGCCAAGTCATACATTCCCGATGGTATCAAGGAATTTCAGAACTTCCCGACAGCTTCCTTTGGGTGGATGATGTATATCGGTATGGCTATTGCCAAGATGTGGGACACGGATTGGAATACCTATTCGAAGATGGAAGACCTTTACACCTATATGCGTGACAAGCGTGGCTACGATGCAATGGACGAATACATTCGCGAAGAAGTCCTTTTGTTACAGGGCATCGACTATAACTTTCTGGAAAAGTTGACGGGCGAATGTGCTTCAAGGGTTTATAATGCCATGATGCACCAGCATATCGAGCCTGGCACCAAAGAGGCTTTCAATGCCTATATTGCCTGTCTGCACCAGCTCTACTTGATGGGAGTAGCCATACAATTGAAGCGAATGGGGTATCACATGACAAAGATTGATTAATATGAAGAAGATATTGTTTCTTCATGGATTCTTTGCCAGTGGCCAGTGCGTTCCGGCATTGCGAGAAGCATTTGCTGAAAAGGCTCAAGTGCTGACGCCAGACCTTCCTTTGCAACCCAGGGAGGCAATGAATCTTATCAAGAACATCTGTGAAAGGGAAAAGCCAGACCTTCTTGTCGGTAACAGTTGTGGCTCCTTTTATGCACAAATGATGGCACCTATAGTTGGAGTTCCGGCTTTATTAGGTAATCCTCATTTTCAAATGACGGAGTTCTTGAAACAACGCATTGGTGAGCAAGAATACAAGTCACCTCGACAAAATGGCAACCAAAAGTTTGTTATTGATGACGCTTTGATACAGGAGTTTGCGGAATTGGAAGCCACTCAATTCAACCACTGCCATCCAGATTACAAAGACCGCATATGGGGTTTATTCGGCGAACAGGACACGTTGGCTCATTTTGAACCTTTCTTCTTAGAACATTATAGCCACTCATTTCATTTCCCTGGTGGGCACACACCGACCCCAGATGAAGTCCGTTGTTGGTACGTGCCTCTAATTGAGAAAATGATGAAACTCAAAGAATAACATGAAGATAATCTTTCTTGATTTCGATGGTGTGATGGATACGGCGTATTATGACCATGTCCTGAGCAAGGAAGGACTGCCGGGAAGCGATTTCTTTGGAACCGTTTTCGATCCCAATTGCGTCCAGAATCTAAAGGAAATCATAGATAAAACAGGCGCAGATATTGTTGTTTCGTCTTCTTGGAAGTTTTTTATGTCGTACAAGGACTTTCTTGACATGTGGGAATATAGAGGTCTGCCAGGATTTGTGACAGATGTGACTCCGACACCAACGGGACGAAGAAATAGGGGTGATGAGATAGATGCGTGGTTAAAGGAATGTGATGTTGAATGCCAATATGTGATTATAGATGATTTGGATGGGAGCAATTTTAATGAGCACCAGCTACCAAGATTGCTGGTAGTCAATCCATTCAATGGTCTCGATGAAAATATAGCAGAAAGAGCAATAGCACTACTCAATCAATAAGGATGTATTTGATTGGGAATACATCACTAACGAGCCAAAGAG
>JAFYZV010000195.1 GCA_017548525.1 Prevotella sp. | reverse complement strand
GCTTTGTTTCAAAACGCTCAGAACTTAAACATGTCGCTGATGGTCAGCAGTCCGCTATGGTCCTTGGTAAACTCGGCCGCCAGCACGGCACCCAGGGCAAAGCCCTTGCGGCTGTGGGCATCGTGGGTGATGGTGATTTTGTCTGCCTCGCTATCATACTCGATGGAGTGGATGCCCGCCACCTCGTCGCGGCGGATGCTCTCGATGGCAATCACATTCGGTGCAACGTCGTTGCTGCCATCCACTGTGCCGTCGGCGTGTAGCTGTTCGCCCTTTGCCCAAGCATCCTTCCTATCAAGCTCGGCAATGACCTCTTCCGCGAGGGTGATGGCGGTGCCGCTTGGCGCATCAAGCTTATGCACGTGGTGAGTTTCCTGCATCTTCACGCTATATTGCGGAAAACGGTTCATGATGTTGGCGAGGTAACGGTTCACCGCCGAGAATATCGCCACGCCGATGGAGAAGTTGGAAGCCCAGAACAAGGTCTTTCCCTCTTCCGTACACATCCGTTTCACATCCTCCCCATGTTCCTTCATCCATCCCGTAGACCCAGACACCACCTTCACATTCTTGGCAAAAGCCTTGAGGTAGTTGCCGTAGGCGGCGGTAGGACTGGTAAATTCGATGGCGACATCTGCCGACGCGAAGGCATCTGATTCAAAATCCTGTTGGTTGTCGATGTCAATGACAGATACAATCTCATGGCCACGTTGCTTGGCAATTTGCTCGATCATCTTGCCCATCTTACCGTAGCCGATTAATGCAATTTTCATATCAATGTGTTTAAATCGCCACAAAGGTACGGCATTTATTTAAAATGTCAGACAAATGTCAGACAATTTTTTCTGCCCGATGCCCATTCTATCAGTATTTTTGCGACAATTAACAATTTGATATGTCATGAAAGAATCACAACGACAATCGAAATTCCATCTGATAGACAACATCATGGGCGCAGTGGTGTTTGCCATCGCCGCCATGGTTTATGGGCTGACCATCGAGCCGACAGCATCTTTTTGGGATTGCCCAGAGTTTATCCTTTGTGGTTACAAGCTGGAAGTGGGACACCCTCCGGGCGCACCGTTCTATATGTTGGCTGCCAACGCCGTCTCACAATTGGCAAGTGACCCCTCTCAAGTGGCTTGGATGGTAAACATGATGAATGCAATGCTCTCTGCCCTCTGCATCATGTTCCTCCACTGGACGATTACCCACCTCGTGTGGAAACTGCAAGGAAATGTCACAACCACCTATGACAATCCCACCCATAGCGACATCTTCATCATAGAATTGTCAGGTGTGGTGGGCGCACTCATTTATACATTCAGCGACACGTTCTGGTTCTCTGCGGTGGAAGGCGAAGTCTATGCCTTCTCATCCGCCTTTACGGCGGTGGTGTTTTGGCTCATCCTGAAATGGGAGAGACATGCTGACGAACCCCATGCTGACAGGTGGCTCATCTTGATTGCTTATATGACAGGGCTTTCCATCGGTGTCCATTTGCTCAATCTTCTCTGTTTGCCAGCCATTGTCCTTGTGTGGTATTACCGTTGGCATCCCAATGCAGAGTTGGCAGGGTCACTCAAGGCATTGGCGGTTTCTTTCATCATCCTCGCTGGCGTACTCTATGGCGTGATTCCTGGCATCGTGAAAGTGGCAGGGTGGTTTGAACTATTGTTCGTCAACACATTACATTGTCCTTTCAACACAGGTCTGTACATCTATATCATCGTACTCTTCACAGTGATTGTGGGTGGTATATGGTTTACCTCTCAACGGAGGTTGAGGGTATGGAATACCGCCCTACTCTGCTTATCGATGATCATCATCGGCTATTCCAGCTACGGTGTCATCCTCATTAGGTCGTCTGCCAACCCACCTATGGACCAAAACTCGCCCGATGAAGTGTTTACCATTGCCAGTTATCTTGCCCGCGACCAATACGGGCAGAATCCTTTAATCTATGGACAAGCCTACACCTCGCTACCCGAATGGGTTGCCGAAGACAACATGATGAGGACAAAAGTGAAGAAAGGTTCGCCTGTCTATAAACGTAACCCCAAACAGTTGCCCAATGAGCCTGACCAATATACAATTGTCGAGACACGCGACCAATTGGTCTATGCACAGAATGTATGGTTCCCACGTATGTGGGACTCCTCCAAGGAAGACGCATATGAGAATTGGATGGGTGGGGTTAAGGGTCACCAAATACCCTACGATTATGGTGGAGAGATGACAACGGTTAAGATTCCTACCCCTTGGGAAAACTTTTATTTCTTCCTTTCTTACCAATGTAACTTCATGTATTGGCGATACTTTATGTGGAACTTCTGCGGAAGGCAGAACGACATCCAAGGGCAAGGGGAAAGGGAACACGGCAATTGGATAACGGGCATCCCCCTTATTGACAACCTAAGGGTAGGCGACCAAAATCTCCTACCCGATGAATTGCGGGAGAACAAGGGACACAATGTGTTTTATGGCATCCCGCTTTTGCTCGGCATCATTGGCTTCTTGTGGCAAGGGTTGCGGAAAGGGCGACAGGGAATCCAGCAATTCTGGGTGGTTTTCTTTCTCTTTTTCATGACAGGCATCGCCATCGTCGTCTATATCAACCAAAGTCCCATGCAGGTACGGGAGCGCGACTATGCTTATGCGGGGTCGTTCTACGCCTTTGCCATCTGGTGTGGCATCGGTGTGACTGCCATTTATGACAAGATGAAAAGCCTCAAGGATAAAATGGTGAAAAAATATGGGATGGCAAAGTTCTGTTTGCCTTTGCAACTATTTCCTTGTTTATCTTTGTTGGTTCCCATACAGATGGCTACCCAGACATGGGATGACCATGACCGCTCACACCGTTTCACATGCCGTGACTTCGGACGCAACTACCTTGAGTCGTGCCAAGAGGGTGGCAACCCCATCTTGTTTTGTGATGGCGACAATGACACCTTCCCGCTCTGGTATGACCAAGAAGTGGAAGGGATGCGCACAGACATCCGTGTGTGCAATCTCAATTACCTACCCACCGACTGGTATATAGACCAGCAACGCCGACCAAATGAACATGCGCCAGCCTTACCCATCCCTTGGAAAAGGGGTGACTACATCGGAAATAAGCGCAACTACATCCCCATCAATGCCAGCATCAAGACACAAGTGATGGACTTCTATCGCGACTACCCCACCGAGGCGCGGCAGCAGTTTGGCGAAGAGCCGTTTGAGTTGAACAACATCCTCCGACATTGGGTCTGCGCGGAGGATGAAAGTCTCCATGTCATCCCCACAGATACTGTCTATCTCAATATCGACAAGGAGGCGGTAAAGCGGAGTGGCATGATGTTGCCGTCCGACACCATTCCTGACCGCATGTATATCTCATTGAAGGGAATGCGTGGATTGCACAAGGGGCAGTTGGCTCTACTTGAGGTGATTGCGGGTACTCATTGGGAGCGACCCATCTATATTTGCAGCAGTGTACCGTCAAGTGAATACCTGAACCTTGATGCTTACCTCGTCACAGAGGGCATAGCGAAACGCCTGACACCTTTCTATCACCATCCCGAAGAGGAATATATCGACACCGAGAAGACATATCGAAATGTGATGGAGAAATTCCATTTCGGGGGATTGAGCCGACCAGGGCTATACATCGACCCCACCTCGATGGCGATGTGCCATAGGCATCGGCTCACCATGGCACAACTTGCCATAACCCTCGTCGTGGAAGGGAAACGGGAAAAGGCGTTGGAAATTTTGGCGAAAGCCGAGCGGGAGATTCCCGAATACAATGTACCATTGACGTTCCAAAGTGGTTCCCTATACATAGCTCGTGCATACGCGCAGCTTGGTGAGGCACAAAAGGCAACCCATTACATCAAAGCCACATGGCACAACTCGCAACAATACTTAGATTGGTTTCTATCCATGTCGCCCGAACAGCGGATTGTTTATGCGCAATCATATAAGCAACATTGTTCTGTACTCTATCATTTGATACAATCAGCTCAACACATCGACGTATCGTTGGCAAGTTATTTGGCATTGATGTTTGACAAATACAACCTATAAGAATGTCAATATTTTATCACGAAATGAGCCTCCGTGGTTGCGATATTTGTCACCAAACCCATCTTCGGTCGGAAAAATGCCCTTTTTTGAGCGTTTTCTTAAAACATTGATTACCAATGACTTCCCGAAAAGAGGTATTTTTGGTTGATGATAAAAGCGGCAATTTAACAATTTTTGGGCGGCATCCGTGGTTGGAAAATGCACCTTTTTCGACAGACGGATGCCGCATTTATTTCCGAAAATGCCGCCCAAAGAATGTTAAATTGCATAATTGACAATCTTCAATTGATATTTTCCAACGAATTATACCATAAAATTGTGAAATGGCGATGATGAATCGTCAACGGCTTTTCTATTTCACGGAAAAATCCAGACATGATTTTGTCCGTATTTTTGACATGAATTTGTTACATTATCTACTCCTACGCATCAGGATTTCAATAGTTTTTGACACGAATATGATTGTCATTTTCTCGTCTTCCCCACTCTGTCTCGGCGTGGTATTGTTAGGAATATGATGGCAAATATCCACTTTATTTTCGATAATGTAGGAATGTGTGGGAAATTTTCGTAAATTTGTACCATGATTATGAAATACGACGTTTTGGTGATAGGAGGTGGACATGCTGGGTGCGAGGCAGCTTGTGCCAGTGCGAACATGGGTGCCAGCACGTGCCTTGTCACCATGGACATGAACAAGATAGCGCAAATGTCGTGTAACCCCGCCGTCGGGGGTATCGCCAAGGGGCAGATTGTGCGTGAGATTGATGCCTTGGGTGGGCAGATGGGTATCGTTACCGACAAGACAGCAATCCAGTTCCGGATGCTCAACCGTTCCAAGGGTCCTGCCGTATGGTCGCCCCGCGCCCAATGCGACCGTGGGAAGTTCATCTGGGAATGGCGTACCACGCTCGACCACACCGACCATCTCGACATCTGGCAAGACCAAGCAGAGGAGCTGCTTGTGGAGAATGGTGAAGCGGTGGGCGTGAGAACCATCTGGGGAGCGGAGCTACGAGCCAAGAGCATCATCATCACGGCGGGTACGTTTCTCAATGGATTATTGCACATCGGGCGCAAACAAGTGGCAGGGGGGCGCATTGCCGAACCTGCTGCCTTACACCTTACGGAGAGTATATCCCGTCATGGCATTCGCATGGGGCGCATGAAGACGGGAACGCCCGTGCGCATCGATAAGCGTAGTGTACATTTCGAGGACCTGACCATACAAGAGGGCGAGAACGATTACCACCAATTCAGTTACATGGGAGAGCCGCGCCACTTGAAACAATTGCCCTGTTGGGAATGCTATACCAACGAGGCAGTTCATGAGACTCTCCGTAATGGACTTGCCGACTCACCCCTCTATAATGGACAGATACAGTCTATCGGTCCCCGTTATTGTCCTTCCATTGAGACAAAGCTCGTTACTTTCCCTGACCGCGACCATCACTTGTTGTTCCTTGAACCCGAAGGTGAGAACACCAATGAGATGTATCTTAATGGCTTCTCATCGTCGATGCCTATGGATGTGCAAATCAATGCCTTGCGCCATATCCCTGCATTGAGGGATGCAAAGGTGTATCGGCCAGGGTATGCGATAGAATATGACTTCTTCGACCCTACCCAATTAGACCATTCCCTCCAGTCGAAAGTGGTGAAAGGCTTGTTCTTTGCGGGACAGGTCAACGGCACCACGGGCTACGAGGAGGCAGCTGGGCAAGGGTTGGTGGCGGGTGTCAATGCCGCGCTGTATTGTGCCGACTCCCCTACCCCATTCATCATGCACCGCGATGAGTCGTATATTGGCGTTCTGATCGATGACCTTGTGACCAAGGGAGTGGATGAGCCGTATCGTATGTTTACCTCACGTGCCGAATACCGCATTCTCTTACGACAGGACGATGCCGATGCACGGCTTACGGAAAAGGCATATTCTCTCGGTATTGCCAAACACGACCGCTATGACTGGTGGCTTCAGAAGAAGGAGAATGTGCAACGCATCATCGATTTCTGCAATACCTTCCCCGTGAAACCTACAGCTGTCAATGGCCTTTTGGAGTCGGTAGGGACCTCCCCACTCCACGGATCGACAAAGGTTGTTGACCTCGTTGCACGTCCGCAAATCACTCTCAAGATGCTTGGGGAGTACATTGCACCATTGCGAGGGACATTATACGCCGCCGAAAACCGCCAAGAGGAAATCATCGAAGAGGCGGAAATCAGCATCAAATACAAGGGGTATATCGACCGCGAGCGGCTCTTTGCTGACAAGATGCACCGCTTGGAGAACATCCGAATTAAGGGGCGGTTTGACTATCCCAACATCAAAGACCTGTCAACAGAATGCCGACAGAAACTGGAACGCATCCAACCAGAGACCTTGGCACAAGCCAGCCGCATCCCAGGTGTCAGCCCCAGTGACATCAATGTGCTGCTAGTGCTGCTCGGAAGATAAGGATAGACGGCGACTTAAACAGTTTTTAACAGTTTTAAAATCGTGTTTCACGTGAAACAAAACCAAGTATAACAACCATAAAACAAGAAGAAAATGAACAACCAACTATTGCTCGACAACTTGCGGAGCATTCCCGACTGGCCCATCAAGGGAGTCAACTTCAGGGACGTGACCACCCTTTTCAAGAACCCTGCGTGCATCAAGGAGATTAACAGGGAGATGCTGAACCTATATAGGGACAAGGGCATCACTAAGATTGTCGGCATCGAGTCGCGAGGCTTTGTCATGTCGTCGGCTCTTGCCATCGAGCTTGGCGCGGGCGTGGTGCTTTGCCGCAAGCCTGGCAAGTTGCCCTGCGCCACCGTGCAGGAGAGCTATGCCAAGGAGTATGGCATCGACACCATCGAGATTCATAAGGATGCCATCACCGAAGACGATGTGGTGCTGCTACACGATGACTTACTTGCCACTGGCGGCACGATGAAGGCAGCCTGCAATCTTGTCAAGAAATTCCACCCGAAGAAGGTCTATGTCAACTTCATCATTGAGCTTGTCAGCGAAGGGCTGAAAGGTCGCGAGGGCTTCGATCCCGATATTGAAGTCTCTACTCTACTCCAACTCTAACCCCACCCCTATCGTCCCGTTTGTTGTGGCATTGCCACAACATGCAGAACACACGTTCCACGTGAAACACAAACCATGACCAAGGAAGAAAACGAGCGTCGCCTACAGCACCTCAAAGGCATCGTTGCCAGCCTCCCCGACAAGCCTGGCAGCTACCAGTTCTATGACCAAGCCCATACGATTATCTATGTGGGTAAGGCGAAAAGCCTCAGGAGCCGTGTCTCTTCGTACTTCCATAAGGAGGTGGATCGTTTCAAGACCAAAGTCCTTGTCAGCAAGGTGTGGGACATCAGCTATACGGTGGTGAACACGGAGGAGGATGCTCTCCTGTTGGAAAACAGCCTCATCAAGAAATACAACCCAAGGTATAATGTGTTGTTGAAGGACGGGAAGACGTATCCGAGCATCTGCGTGACAAAGGAATATCTCCCCCGCATATTCAAGACCAGGACGATTAACAAGAAATATGGCTCTTATTTCGGTCCTTATTCGCATCTTGCAAGCATGTATGCCGTGCTGGATTTGGTCAATAAACTCTACAAACCGAGGACTTGCAGACAACCCATCACACGTGAGGGTATAGAGAATGGTAGATACAAACCATGCTTGGAGTACCACATACACAATTGCGATGCCCCCTGCATCGGCAAGCAATCATACGAGGAATACCAAGCAAACATGAACCAAGCGCGTGAGATTCTAAAGGGAAACACACGGGAAATCAGTAAGCATCTGTACGAGGAGATGCAACAACTGGCTGGTGAAATGAGGTTTGAGGAGGCAGAGGCTGTCAAGAGAAAATATCTTTTGGTGGAGAACTTCTGTTCCAAGAGCGAGGTGGTGAGCCATACCATCAACGACATCGACGTGTTTAGCATCGTGGATGATGACGGGAAGAATGCGTACATCAACTACATCCATGTGGCCAATGGTACCATCAACCAGAGTTTTACCTACGAATACAAGAGGAAATTGGATGAGACTGATGAGGAACTCCTTATGTATGCCATCACCGAGATACGTGAACGGTTTCACTCAACTGCCAAGGAAATCATCGTCCCCTTTGAGATGGAATGGCACATCAAGGACGCCTCTTTCTTTATTCCACAACGTGGTGACAAGAAACATTTGCTTGACCTGTCGGAAATGAATGGCAAACAATACAAGTTCGACCGTATGAAACAAGCTGAGAAACTTAATCCCGAGCAGAAACAAACCCGTTTGATGAAAGAATTGCAAGAGAAATTGGGATTGTCGAAAATGCCTTATCATATCGAATGTTTCGATAATTCTAACATCTCTGGGACAGATGCGGTCGCTGGTTGCGTGGTGTTCAAGGGAATGAAACCATCAAAGAAGGATTATCGTAAATACAACATCAAGACGGTTGTCGGTCCTGATGACTATGCCTCGATGCAGGAAGTGGTATATAGACGCTATCATAGGATGATGGAAGAAGGCACTCCCCTACCCGACTTAATCATTACCGATGGTGGTAAGGGTCAAATGGAAGTGGTGAGAAAGGTCATTCAAGATGAATTACAGATAGAAATTCCCATCGCTGGATTGGCAAAAGACAATCGTCATCGTACCAATGAACTACTCTTTGGCTTTCCTTCACAAACAATAGGAATAGACATCAAAAGCGAGTTGTTTAAGGCTTTGACGCAAATCCAGGATGAGGTACACCGTTATGCCATTACCTTCCATCGTGATAAAAGATCGAAACACGCACTTCAGAGTGAGTTGGATGACATCAAGGGAATTGGCCCGAAAACCAAGGAAGAATTGCTTAAAAAGTACAAAACGGTTAAGAAGATCAAGGAACAATCTATTGACTCTTTGGCAGAAACAATTGGTAAAACCAAGGCAGAAATCTTGTATAAATTTCTTCATGAGTCGTTAGATATCGAATAAAATACTTATATTTGCAACATGAGAGCTGTCATTCAACGAGTATCACATGCATCGGTCGCTATTGAGGGGAACATCAAGGCGCAAATCGGTAATGGCTTACTCATCCTTTTGGGCGTGGAAGAGTCCGACGGACAAGAGGATGTAGAGTGGTTGGTGCGAAAAGTAGCTAATTTAAGAGTGTTTGATGATGAGAATAGTGTGATGAATCGTTCTATCATGGATTGTGGCGGGGAATTTCTTGTCATTAGCCAATTCACATTGTTTGCATCGTATAAAAAAGGAAACCGACCATCGTGGATCAAGGCTGCGAGGCATGAAATATCCATTCCGCTATACGAACAATTCTGCGATAAATTAGCTTCAGAATCGCATCTTCCCGTGAAAACGGGTGAATTTGGGGCTTATATGCAAGTGGAATTGATGAACGACGGTCCTGTGACCATATGTATGGACACGAAAAACAAGGAATAAAACAATAGTAAGACATGACCATCAAAGAAGCACAACGGCAAGTAGACGAGTGGATTCACCAATATGGTGTCCGATATTTCAGCGAACTAACGAACATGGCAATTCTTACCGAGGAGGTTGGGGAATTGGCTCGCGTGATAAGTAGGATGTATGGCGACCAAAGTTTCAAATCTGGTGAGAAGCCTAATTTAGGTGAGGAAATGGCAGATGTGTTGTGGGTGCTGATTTGTTTGGCAAACCAAACAGGCATTGACCTAACCAAGGAATTTGAGAAAAATATGGAAAAAAAGACCAAAAGAGATAGTTTGAGACATATTCAAAACCCAAAATTAAAAGCATAAAATACCATGGCAGAATTAAGCAAGTATGAAGAAGCGTTGGCAAAGTACAACGTGGAGTTGGATGATGCACAAGTGGCATCGGCAGTAAGAAAGCTCATTGCAGAGAAGGTTCCAGAGAATGACACGCTTGAAGTGAAGAAATTTCTCATGGGAAGTGTGGAATTGACAACCCTAAAAACCACAGATTCTGAGGAGAGCGTATTGGCTTTCACTGAAAAAGTGAATGAATTTGATGCCACATATCCAGATTTACCTCATGTGGCAACCATCTGTGTTTATCCTTGCTTTGCCAAGGTGGTAAGCCAGAGTTTGGAAGTCGATGGGGTAGAGGTGGCATGTGTTTCGGGTAGTTTTCCATCTTCACAAGCCCTCATTGAGGTGAAAGTGGCAGAGACAGCACTTGCTGTGAAGGATGGAGCAACGGAAATAGACATCGTGATGCCTGTGGGAAAATTCCTCAGTGGCGATTATGAGGGTGTCTGTGATGACATCGCAGAGTTGAAAAACGCTTGTGGAGCAGCACCCATGAAGGTTATCTTGGAGACGGGTGACCTAAAAACGGCATCAAATATCAAGAAAGCATCGATTCTCTCCATGTACGCTGGTGCTGATTACATCAAGACATCCACGGGAAAAGAGAAGATTAGTGCTACGCCAGAAGCCGCATACGTGATGTGCCAGACCATCAAAGAGTATTATGATGAGACAGGAATCCAAATTGGATTTAAACCCGCAGGAGGTCTTAATACCGTTTCCGATGCACTCATCTATTATACCATCGTCAAGGAGATATTAGGAGAAAAATGGCTTACCAATAAGTGGTTCCGTCTCGGAACATCGCGTCTTGCCAATCTCTTGTTGAGTGAAGTCGTAGGAAAAGAGGTCAAATTCTTCTAAATGTTTGGCATAAATCCTTGATAATGAGGACTTTCACTCATTATGCGATATTAAAAACGGGTAATCAAAAATATTGATTACCCGTTTTTAATAGGTGATTCTGCGAGTCTGATTAGTTGGTGCGTTTCATCGCAAAGTCGAGATATTGTTGCAAGGCATCCTTGATGTCTGGTTGTATGACGTATGAATCGAGGAACGATTGAGCCTTTTGGTGAAACTCCATCATCTTCCTTTCTGCATATTCGATACCGCCACATTCCTTGGCGAAGTCAACAAGAACTGCGATTTCATCCATATTTACCGTACCACTTTTCACCTTTTTGGCAAGGTTATCCATAGAATCGTATGGTGTATTATTCAAAGCGTAGATCAGTGGGAGGGTAATCTTACCTTCCAACATGTCATTTCCCGTGGGTTTACCAATCTCTTTGGAGTCGAAATAGTCGAAGATGTCATCACGTATTTGGAAGATAATGCCGACATTCTTGCCAAATTCCTTGGCTGCTTCCACCTCTTTTTCGCTTGCTCCAGCAGACAAGGCACCGATGGCAGCACATGACTCAAACAAGGCGGCTGTCTTTTGCATGATGACTTGATAGTATACTTCCTCGGATATTTCTTGGTTTCTGATGGTTGTCAATTGCAAGATTTCACCGTTAGAAAGCGTTCTGCCAAGGTTGGCAAGATACCTGACAATGACTTCAGAATGGGTATAGGAAATGTGGAGTAGGGCAGTGGAGAGGATAAAATCACCTACCAATACCGCCACCTTATTATTATAGGAGGCATTGACAGAGGCCTGACCGCGCCGCTCGCTGCTCTCATCCACCACGTCATCATGTACGAGGCTTGCCGTATGAAGCAATTCGAGACCCAATGCTGCATGTTGCGTGACATCCGAAACACCGCCAAAGTTCTTTGCTGTCAGGAGAATCAACATAGGGCGCATACGTTTCCCACCACGTTGACGGATATGTTCCAGGACTTGCGCAAGCAGCCCGTCATCGTGTGTCAACGCCTGGTTGAAACGCATGACAAACTCTTGGAGTTCTTGGTTGATGGGTTCCTTGATGCGAGTTAGATAATCCATGTATCTTGATTTTTGTCGCAAAATTAGTGAAATAATCGGTATTTATGCAATTTTTTTTGTAATTTTACGCATTCAAATCATGATTTTTATGGACAAATTGTTTCTTTTTGACGCATACGCATTGATATACCGTTCCTATTATGCGTTTATCAAAAACCCACGAATCAATTCCAAAGGACTGAATACCTCTGCAATCATGGGTTTCGTCAACACCCTTAACGAGATTATCAATAAGGAAAAACCAACCTATATCGGCGTGGCTTTCGACCATGGAAAGACGTTCCGCAACGAGGCTTTTCCCGAATATAAAGCACAACGGGAAGAGACACCCGAGGACATCAAACGCTCCGTACCTATCATCAAACAACTCTTGGAGGCGTTTCACATCCCTTGCTTGCAGGTGGACGGCTTTGAGGCAGACGATGTCATTGGCACTTTGGCGATGAAATCGGGAAAAATGGGCATCGATACCTATATGCTTACCCCAGACAAAGACTATGGTCAACTGGTGCAACACAACGTTTTCCAATACCGTCCTCGCCACGGAGGAGGGTATGAAAAGCTTGGTCCAACGGAGGTTTGCCAGAAATACGGCATCAGTTCCACGTCACAAGTCATCGACCTGTTGGCACTCATGGGCGATTCTGCCGATAACTTTCCAGGCTGTCCTGGGGTAGGGGAGAAGACTGCCGTGAAACTTATCAATGAGTTTGGCACCATTGAAAATCTCCTCCAACATACCGATGAAATCAAGGGAAAATTGCGAGAGAAGGTGGAAAGTGCCGTTGAAGACATCAAAATGTCGAAATTCCTCGCGACTATCCGTACCGATGTACCTATCGAACTTAATCTCACGGAATTGAAACTTGATGAACCCGACAATGACAAATTAAGGAAGCTGTTTGCCGAACTGGAGTTCAAGTCACTTGCCGACAAAATCCTCAGCAAACCCGAAATTAAGCCAAAATCCCCCTCACAACAGCTCGATTTATTTGCAGAAATCCCAACCGAAGTTCATGAAACGCAAAAGAAAGGCGATTTTTTGACCTTAAAAACCACCTCACACGAATATAAATTGATTGATAATCAAGAAGATATGATTCGATTATGTGATTTTTTCTTGACAAAATCAATTCTCAGTTTAGACACGGAAACCACTTCCACCAACCCTATTGATGCTGAATTGGTAGGATTAAGCTTCGCTGTGAAGGAATTTGAGGCATACTATGTGCCAATCCCTACTAATCGTGAGGAGGCACTACAAATTGTTAATATATTTAAAAAGATATATGAAGACCCCAACATCTTGAAAGTCGGACAAAACATCAAGTATGATTTCGAGGTGTTAAAAAATTATGGTGTGACTATTCAAGGCAAGATGTTCGACACGATGTTGGCACACTATCTTCTCCAACCAGAGCTTCGACATAACATGGACTATATGGCGGAGGTCTATTTGAACTACCAAACCATCCACATTGACGAGTTGATAGGTCCCAAGGGAAAGACACAAAAGAACATGCGAGACCTTCCCCCTATTGATGTTTACGAATATGCTGCTGAAGATGCCGATGTGACATTGAGGCTCAAGAATATATTGGAACCCAAATTGAAGGCTGCTAACGTGGAGGATTTGTTCTGGAACATCGAGATGCCGCTCGTTCCCGTTCTTGCTGACATGGAGATGAACGGTGTGCTGATAGACACCGAGGCACTCAAGGAGACTTCGCAAATCTTCACCCAGAGAATGTTGGAATACGAGCGTCACATCTACGAATTGGCGGGGGAGACATTCAACATCTCGTCTCCCAAACAAGTGGGCGACATCCTCTTTGGCAAGATGAAAATCGTGGAAAAGCCCAAGAAGACGAAGACAGGGCAATATGTCACGAGCGAGGAGGTGCTGCAACAACTGAAATCCAAGAGTCCCATCATCGCTGATATTCTCGCTTATCGGGGCTTGAAAAAGCTTCTTGGCACGTATATCGATGCCTTGCCCAAGCTGATTAACCCTCGTACAGGTCATATCCACACCTCATTCAACCAAGCCATTACCGCCACGGGGCGTCTTTCTTCAAGCGACCCCAACCTCCAAAACATTCCTGTACGGGGTGAGGATGGCAAGGAAATCCGTAAGTGTTTCATCCCCGAGCCTGGTTGCCTGTTCTTCTCCGCCGACTATTCGCAAATAGAACTCCGTGTGATGGCACATCTCTCTGGTGACGCAAACATGATTCAAGTGTTCCGAGACGGCAAAGATCTTCATGCCGCTACCGCCGCCAACATCTATAAGAAAGACATCGGTGAGGTGACACGCGAGGAACGGTCCAAGTCGAAGCAAGCCAATTTTGGCATCATTTACGGCATCACGGTGTTCGGTCTTGCCGAGCGGTTGGAAATCAGCCGCGACGAGGCACGGCAACTCATCGACGGATATTTTGAAACCTTCCCACAGGTGAGGGAGTTTATGGAGGTATCAAAGGAAAAGGCACGCCAGCAAGGCTATGCTGAAACCATCTTCCATCGTCGTCGTTATCTGCCCGACATCAATTCCCACAATGCCACCGTCCGCAACTTTGCCGAGCGTAATGCTATCAATGCGCCCATCCAAGGTAGTGCCGCAGACATCATCAAGGTGGCGATGATCCGCATCCACGATCGCTTCAAGGCGGAGAATATCCGTTCAAAGATGATATTGCAAGTCCACGACGAACTCAATTTCTCAGTCTATCCTGACGAGAAAGACCGTGTGGAGCGTATCGTCTTGGAGGAGATGCAAAACGCCTACCATCTCCAAGTACCCCTCATCGCTGACTGCGGATGGGGCGAGAATTGGTTGGAGGCACATTG
>JAFYZV010000194.1 GCA_017548525.1 Prevotella sp. | reverse complement strand
GTCAAGGAATAATAATTCCATTGAAAAAGCTTGACAAAATGACGTTCGGGAAAAAGCATGAAATAGAATGGACGGAGGAAGAAAATGGGTTAAAAGATGTGAAAACATCGGTCTTTGACGGCAAAGATGTGCATTTAACATTCTTTGGGTGGCATCCGTCTGCGAAAAACGACACACACACGGGTGATGAATGCCGCTTAAATTGTGTTAAAAAGGGGCATTTATTGGGCGAAAATGACACGTTTTCAGAGAGCTGAAAATGCAATGGAAGCGTAAGATGTTGGTAATGAACGGGTTAGAAGAATCGTCACCATTGCGTTATTTTCGCCCAAAGATTCGCTCGTTCAAAAAAACGCCCGCCATTTGCGCCCATTTTGTGATAAAAAATTGACATTTTCATCGTCAAGGAAGGTGCTTCTATAAGGCATTCCCTATCGTTTTTCTATGTAAACGAATGATGATTTAGGGATTATTTTGTACCTTTGCATACAGATAAAATGCCATGAGAAAGAAAACAAACCTGTTGCCATACCTGATGGCTACGGCATCATTCAGTCAAGTAACGACGTTGTTTGCGCAGGGAGAATTGCGTTCCGCCAAGTCCTCTCGCCCCAACATCATCCTGTTTATGGTTGACGACATGGGTTGGCAAGATACGTCCGTTCCGTTCGACACAGAGCGTACTCCGCTGAATAACACCTATGAAACCCCACACATGGAACGGCTCGCACGGGAGGGGATGATGTTCACACAGGCATACGCATCGGCGATTAGCTCTCCGAGTCGTTGCTCTTTGATGACGGGAGCCAATGCTGCCCGCCATCGAGTGACCAACTGGACATTGCACAAAGACAAAAGCACAGACATCGATGATACGCAAATAGCCACGCCCGAATGGAATGTCAATGGCATTTGCCAGCGTGAAGGCACTCCCCATACATTCGTCGGACGCTCCTTCGTGGATATTCTCCATGAAAATGGCTATTACACCATCCATTGCGGAAAGGCACATTGGGGAGCGATAGGCACCCCAGGCGAGAACCCCAAGCATTTCGGATTTGATGTCAATATCGCCGGTCATGCCGCTGGAGGACCTGCCACCTACCTGAGTGAGCATAACTTTGGCTATGAAGATAACGGTCATCCTACCTCTCCGATGCACACGCCCGACCTTGAGAAATATTGGGGTACTGGCACTTTCCTGACCGAAGCACTAACACAAGAGGCTCTTGCCGCCCTTGACAAAGCGAAGCAACTCGGACAGCCTTTCTACCTTTACCTATCCCACTATGCCGTACACATACCGATAGACCGTGACCCTCGCTATTTCCAGAAATACCTTGACAAGGGATTATCCGCAAAGGAAGCGGCATACGCCTCATTGGTGGAGGGCATGGATCATAGCTTGGGCGAGATTCTTGACTGGCTCGACCGCAACGGGGAGGCAGAGAATACCATCGTTATCTTCATGAGCGACAATGGTGGATTGGCAACCAACAGCAACTGGCGCGACAAACCACTCTATACGCAGAACGCTCCCTTGCGCTCAGGGAAAGGCTCTTTGCTCGAAGGAGGAATACGCGAACCCATGATTGTACGTTGGCCTCATCGTGTCAAGGCGCAATCACGTTGTGATAGTTACATCATCATCGAGGACTTCTACCCCACTCTCCTTGAAATGGGAGGAGTGAAAAAGTACAGCGTACCACAACCCATAGACGGCAAAAGTTTCATGTCCTTGCTCATACAGAACGGTAAACATTCCCAAAAACGCCCACTCATCTGGAACTTCCCCAACGTTTGGGGCAATGAGGGACCAGGCATCAACCTCAATTGTGCCATCCGTAAAGGCAGGTGGAAACTGATTTACAACTACAAGACGCAGGAAAAAGAACTCTATGACATCCCCAACGACATCGGAGAAATGCACAACCTCGCCACGCAATATCCCCGAATCGTGAAAAAACTCTCCCGTGAACTTGGCAACAAGCTCCGCAAAATGAATGCCCAACGACCCACACAAAAAACCACGGGAACATTCTGCCCGTGGCCCGATGAAATAAAACAATAGCGGCTCATTCAACTTTTTACTTTTCCCATTCTACAAGTTTTCTCGGCAAAGTAATGATTTTCAAGCGTTCATACCAAGTATGAGAAGACCTTTCGACATGTCGTTGTGTGTGACCGCTAATATAGTAGTACGAGGCAGAATATACATCCATCAATGACAGCGAATGAAACCAGAAAACCTGACAAGTTCGACTATGCAACTACATCGCCCAGCAGCACCCCTTACCTTTCTAAGACACTGGGATGGTTATTTCTGAAGTTTTTGGAAAAAATTTTGAATTTTTTAATTGCCGTCTGATGCGCTGAAACGCCCTGTCAGACGGCATTTCAAGAGATTGCTTTGAATTTTTTGTCACTAACTGAGAAAAAAATCCTATATTCTTCTTTCATTTTCTTTTTTTTTGAGAAAAACCTATTAAAAATTCAAAAACAATCAGCTAACTCGCTATAACATAAACATTTACACAGTTTTAGAAAGCAATGAAAAACTCAAAAAAAATTCAAAACCCCAACCGTTTTACAAGTTCTATGATAATAATCAATTAAGCCATTCCAAATCGCAGTCTTCTGGGTCGAAATCCTTGGGTATGTCAAACCATTTATAAGCATACAAACCAATGCTTTGTGTGATATAAACCAATGCTTTGTGTAGTATAAACCAATGCTTTGTGTAGTATAAATCAATGCTTTGTGTAATATAAGCCAATGCTTTGTGTAGTATAAATCAATGCTTTGTGTGGTATAAATCAATGCTTTGTGTAGCTTTAGTCTTTGTTCATACATTGCCTAAATACACGCTTTTCAATCCTTCCTCAATCGCCACTTTCTTGGCTTCTTCCAACGTCTTGATTGGCGTTGGTGGGATGCCTTTCATTCTGTATCGGGGGAAGAAACGGCTAAAGTGGAGCGGTGTTTCAACGAGGTTGTTATCCACCATCCATCTGCACATTTGCCGAATCATGCCCATGTCGTCGTTGAAGCCTGGGATAATGAGGTTGGTCAACTCTATCCATACGCCCGCGTCTCGCATGGCGAGGATGGTGTCCAACACGACAGATAACCTTCCCCCACTCACTTTCTGATAGATTTCATCGCTGAATGACTTCAGGTCGATGTTGGCGGCATCGATGTATGGAAGGAGGTCGTTTAATGGTTGTCTGCATACATATCCCGCCGTGACGAGGATATTCCACAGCCCTTTTTCACGTGCCAAGCGAGCGATGTCATATACATATTCTATATATGTGAGCGGTTCGGTATAGGTATAGGCGATGCTGGGGCATTTGTGTTCGACGCATAATCCAACAACTTGTTGGGGCGAGAGCATGTAACTGTCAACGTCATGCGGAGCCACTTGTGAAATCTCATGATTCTGGCAGTTCATGCAACGGAAGTTACAACCCGTGCAAGCGATAGACAGGCATTTCGTGCCAGGATGAAAATGATACAACGGCTTCTTCTCAATGGGGTCAATGGCGAGAGCGCAAGGGCGACCGTATGCCTCGCTCACAAGCACCCCGTCCGCATTCCGTCGGCTTCGGCATCGTCCCGTTTTGCCATTGGCAATATGGCAATGATGCGGACAGAGCTGGCATTCCACCACCCCATTGCCCATCTGTCTGTAGTATCGGCACTCATGCTTTGCCGTCAGATATCCATTGACACGTGCATTATCCATTGCCTATTCATTTAAAACTCGGTACAAATATACACATTATTTATAAGATTACATAAAGCGACAACATAAAAAGACGGCTTCTGCCGTCAGTTTGCGTCGATACACCAAACGCTAAACACTAAACATTCATAGGATGCACTTCGTGCAGAAATTGTTCAAAATGGGATTCAAATTTATCAAAATGATTTTGTGAAATTTTGAAATGAATTTTGTAGGATTTCTCGCCATAGGCGATTGACTATTATTGGAAAACTTTTGATAGTTTTTGTCTTATCAATCATCAAAAATCATAACGAATTATATATTTTTGATTTGTTACATACCAGATATTTCAGATATTTGTCGTATCTTTGCACATAGAACAACCAATCCTGAAACAAATGAAAAAAGTATGTTTTGTATGCCTCATGGCATGTATCTCGTGGGGACTGTCCGCACAGGTGCGGCAAGTAGAGAACTTCAACTTCGGCTGGCAATTCCATCTGGGCGACGTTGACGTGTCACAACTGACAAAGATGCCCAACAAAAACGATGGATGGAGGAGCATCGACGTACCCCACGACTTCCAGATTGAACAACCGTGGGTGGCACCCGCTGCCGACGAGAAAGCCAATAACAGCGACGGTGCCGCCAACTTCAGAAGCCGCCTGTCTGCCCGAGGGTTTAAGGAGATGGGCGTGGGATGCTATGCCAAGGCATTCACACCAGACGAGTCCCTCAAAGGAAAACGTATCCTCATCGACTTCGAGGGTATCATGTACGTGGGTGATGTGTATCTTAATGGCGAGCGCGTGGGTGGTACCGACTATGGCTATGTGGGCTTTGAAATCGACTTATCGAAGAAGTTGCGCTATGGACAGGAGAACATCATCGTCGTCAAGGCAAGCACTTCTGGTCCCACCAACTCCCGATGGTACACGGGCGGTGGCCTATTCCGCGATGTCAACATTGTTGTCACTGACCCAGAACTGTATTTCGCCCGCCATCCCTTGTTCATCACTACCAAGGACAACCATGAGGTGAATATCCAAGCAGAGGTAGCCAACCTCACCAAAGCCAACAATGTCATTCTCACCGCACAAATCCTCGATGGGGAGGGGAACACCGTTTACGAGAAGACAACTACCCTGCCTTTCCATCGCAGGATGCGCACCAACGAGTTGGCGTTGCCCGCCATCGACATCGCCAACCCACAACTATGGAGTTGCGAGAATCCCTATTTGTACACCGCCGTTGTGACACTTTCCGACGAGAATGGCACGGTCAAGGACGTGACAAGGGAACGGTTCGGCATCCGCACCGTGGAAATCTCCCCCGAATATGGTTTGAAACTGAACGGCAAGAAGGTGTTACTCAAAGGTAACGCCAACCACCATACCAACGGCGCATTGGGTGCTGCCGCCTACCCCCGTGCGATGGAGAAGCGATTGAAGATGTTAAAGGAGTTTGGCTTTAACCATATCCGCACGTCACACAACCCCTATAGCACGTCGTTTCTCGACCTCTGCGACGAGATGGGAATCCTTGTGGTGGATGAATTATATGACAAATGGCTCACCCAATATGCGGGTGGGCGCAAGTCGTGGATGGATGTATGGCACTACGACTTGCCCGAATGGGTGAAGCGCGACCGCAACCATCCCAGCGTAATGTTCTGGAGTCTCGGCAACGAGTTGCAGACCTACGCGAACTTGCCCTTTGGCGATTGGGGCGTGACACCCTATCGGATGATGAAACCCGTGTTGCAACGATACGACCCCACACGCAAAATCACCGTCGCCATGCACCCTCGCGGTAGGAGCTGGGCTACCGACTCCATCCCCGCGCCATTGGTTTTCGAGACGGATATTGCCGCATATAATTATAGGTATATGTACTTCCCTGGCGATGGTCGCAAATACCCATGGATGGTGTTTTATCAAAGCGAAGCCAACACAAGCAACATGGGACCCAACTTCTTTGAAATGGAGTTAGACAAGGTGATAGGTCTCGCCTATTGGGGACAGATTGATTATCTCGGCGAATCACAAGGTTGGCCCGCCAAAGGATGGGCACAAGGTTCATTCGATTTATCCCTGCAACCCAAGCCCATTGCCTATCTATTGAAGTCGATGTTCTCTGACGAGCCGACCGTTCATATCGGTGTCATCGACGATGACAACTCCAACATCGTATGGAACGATGTGCAAGTGGGAACAGCTCACATGAGCGAGAACTGGAATCGCAAGCCTGGGACGAAAGCATCTATCAATATCTATACCAATTGCGACCGTGTGGAAGTCCTTGCAAATGGCAAGAAGGTGGCGGAAAAGGAGAACACACTCAATCCTAAGGAGCGAAATAAGCTGCGCATTGACAACATCGACTATGTGCCAGGGACATTGGAAGCCATCGGTTACAAAAATGGAAAAGCTGTGGCAAGGCACAAGATCGAAACAACGGGAGAGGCAACAAAGCTCGTCATCATGCCCGACCAACAGACATGGAAAGCTGACGGAACAGACCTACAACACATTCGCGTTTATGCCGTTGACAAGAAAGGCAGACGTGTATGGGGTGCCAATCAACAATTGACATTTGAAGTTGAGGGCGATGCCCGCATCGTCGCCACGGACAATGGTGACATCACGAGTGATGAATTACACGTTGGCAACCAACGCAAGTTGTTCAATGGCTCTGCCCTCGTCATCCTTCGTGCTGGGCAAAAGGCAGGAAATGTCACGCTCAAAGTATCAGCCCCGGGATTCAAGACACAGACCGTCAAATTGATGACATTTTGATTTCAATTCTATAAATTATGTGAAATCTTTTGTTATATGATGGATTTTGCCTTATCTTTGCAAAGAAACATTGAAAGAATTGATTTATTAACTTAAAGACAAAAGCATTATGAAGAAAAAATTTATTTGTTCCGTATGCGGCTACATCCATGAGGGAACGGAAGCCCCAGAGAGATGCCCCCTCTGTAAAGCACCCGCTTCGAAGTTCACGGAGTTAAAAGACGAAGGCGAAACCACATACGCCACCGTCCACAAGATTGGCGACGGCAAGTTGCCAGGTGTCCGTGAGGAGATGATTAATGACCTTCGCAACCACTTCAATGGTGAGTGTAGTGAGGTAGGTATGTATCTTGCAATGGCTCGCCAAGCCGACCGTGAAGGTTATCCAGAGATTGCAGAGGCTTTCAGGCGTTACGCTTTCGAAGAGGCCGACCATGCCAGTCGTTTTGCCGAACTGTTAGGCGAATGCGTTTGGGATACCAAGACAAACCTCGAGAAACGTGCTGCTGCCGAGGCTGGAGCATGTGAAGACAAGTTCCGCATTGCCAAGGAAGCCAAGGCAGAAGGGTTTGATGCCATCCATGACACCGTACATGAAATGGCAAAAGACGAGGCTCGCCACGGTGCAGGCTTCGCAGGATTGCTGAAGAGATACTTCAAATAAGTTCATAGTGCAGAGTTCATAGTTCATAGTAGGCTTGCGCCGCAAAAACTATGAACTATGAACTATAAACTATGAACTGATAAAACAACGTATTCCGAGTGGGTGCCAATGCGAAACTTACCGCCCCAGATACCGATGCCACTACTGACATAATATTGTGTCTTTCCTTTTTGTAAAAGTCCGAAAACATCCTCATACATAAATTTCTCAATCCAACTGATAGGCCACACCTGTCCATTATGCGTGTGACCACTAAACTGGAAGTCGATGCCACATTGTTGCGCCTCCTCCAAGTGATACGGCTGATGGTCGAGAAGGATGGTGAAATGCGACAGGTCAGCCTCCTTCGTTAATTGTGACAAAGACTTGCGACGCATGTTGGTACGGTCATCACGACCGATGAGCGTAATGCCATTGGGCAGGGTCACACACGTATCACGCAACAAGCGGATGCCGCTTTCGCGAATGAATTGTTCCGACTTTGGCTCGCCCGCATAATAGTCATGGTTGCCCAAACAAGCATACACAGGGGCATTCAGTTGGCGAAACACCTCCGCCATATTCTCCTCAAGGATAGGCTTTAAGCTAATGTCAACGATGTCGCCCGCTATCAATACCATGTCAGCATGTTCCTTATTGATCATCTCCACCCACTTCTCAAAGTCGGTTCTTGTATTGTGATACCCCAAGTGAAGGTCGCTAATCAATACCATCTTGACGGGTTTATCCAACGATTTGTCAGTGGTAATGTCCAATGGTTGCCTCACCTTATTATAATAATGGATGTTGCCATAGACGAACAATGCCAACATGATCCCCACAATAGAGAGACTTCCCACGGCGGAATGGCGCAGGAAAGACGATGGAACGAGATGGAACAAATGTCCCAAGTCAAGTACCAAAAACAACATAACGAGATAAAGCATCACGAAGATAGACGATGTGCCGATAGCATACAGCACACGCGCCACGGGGAGAGGGTATCGTTCCAAGCCGAAAGAGAAATTGTGGAACAACAATCCAAAACACGCCAGCATCATGACAATGATAATGATTTTGTAGACATTTGCCAACGGCAGGATGCGCCAAACGTGCCATCCAATATAAAAGCAACCCAATAAGGGAAGCACCATAAACACAAAAAACCAGATTTTCATGGGTGCAAACTTACGACAATTTCATGGAATAAAAGACGGCATAGTAGTAAAAAATCTTTAATAATATGGCACTTTCATGCCATATTAGGTTGAAAAACACTAATTTTGTCGTACAGAATCAACTTACAAACAATATGACAAGACGTTTTCTCATCATCATCGCATTCATGGCATTGGCGTTTCCCGCCAACCCCCAAACCGTGTTCACCCATCCCTGGCAAGGGAAGAAAGTCGCCTACCTCGGCGATTCCATCACCGACCCACGCAACAGCGGGTCGAAAAAGAAATACTGGGGATTCCTCCAAGACTGGCTCGACATCACGCCTTTCGTGTATGGCATCAGCGGCAGACAATGGAACGACATCCCCAACCAAGCCGACAAACTCCACCAAGAGCATGGCGACGATGTAGATGCCATTATCATTTTCTGTGGCACAAACGACTTCAACAGTTCCGTTCCTGTCGGCGAATGGTACACGGAAAGCTATGAACAGGTGTTTGCCGCCCGTGGAGGACAGGTAAAAAGTTTGCAAACACGCAAGATGCGCAAGCCCATCATGGCCGACTCCACCTATCGCGGACGCATCAACAAGGCGTTGAATCACGTGAAAAAACTCTATCCCACCAAGCAAATCGTGTTGCTCACACCACTTCACAGAGGCTACTTCGGTCCCAACGACAAGAACGTTCAGCCTACGGAAGCCTACCAAAACAAATGTGGCGAATACGTGGATGCCTACGTGCAAAGCCTCAAGGAGGCGGGCAACCTATGGGCTTTGCCCGTCATCGACTGGAACGCCACGAGCGGTCTCTATCCCTTATTGGACGAACATCTGCAATATTTCGCCAAGCCCGATACCGACCAGCTCCACCCCAACGACAAGGGGCATGAGCGTATGGCACGTACCCTCTTCTACCAATTGTTGACATTGCCAGCCACGTTTTAATCTTTCAACATGAACAACTTTATCGTCCCACCCCAGAAAGACCGACAAATGAAAGTGTGGCTCTATGCTGCCATCGTTGCCGTCGTGCTGACATACGCCCGTCCGTTCATCTTTGCCAGCGACTCAAGCAATGTCATCATGATAGGCTTGAGGAAACTTTTTTACACAGAATGGGTTACTTCCATCTTCCACATAGCCTATTGGATTCTATTTGTATGGATCATCGGACAACTGCTCATGAGCTTTCCCTCATCGATGAAATGGACGAAAGGCTCTCTGTGGGTGGTGTTGGCGGCATACGTGGTGCTTATCCTCTTCGGTTACATCATCCCACAACCCGAGTTAGGTTCACCATCCTTACCCACCTTTACACTCGTATCAAGCACCATATCGATGATATACACGGCAGCCTTTCTGGTATTCAGCTTCCTACTTGTCCGCAACCAAGGCGGTAGGTTGCGGACTCTCGGCATCGCCATTGCCGTGTGGCAGATTACCCCTTTCCTCATCTCCTTGATTCAACTCTTCTATCAACCCGTGTCAACGGTATGGTATTTGGCCATCATCGCCGTGCAAATGGGTCTCACCATTTGGGCTTTCGTCATGATGCGGCGTGTCTATGTGCCGATGTGGAAATGATGGAGAGATGTTTCCTGCCCTTGTCCTCGCGACATGAGCAGGAAATCTTCGTAGATATGTCTAACAAACAATATCCTTTATTCACAGGCATCCATCATTGCAATGCCTTGATGGCAAGTTTGAGGTAGCCAATGTGGCTCTTGCCAAGGTCGGTATTAGCATCACACACATTGATCATCGTCCCAATTTCCTGTCTAAGATGCTCGCGCAAATCAGGCTTGTCCTTGATGATGGGGGCGAGGTATGAGCAGAGCGAGTAGATGGTCATTGCGATGGTTCCGCCCTCTGAAGTGTTGAAGGTATTACCCTTGAGAAACTCCGTCTTCAAGGCATTAAACGCCAAAAGGATTTGCGTCTCATTCTCAAATCGGTCATATTTCCCAGCAAGTCCCATCTTATAAACCTCCTGGGCTATCCTACTCGTCGATACGTCGTCATCCTTCTTCTTGCCCCCGTACGCATCGAGGAGGTCTGAAGGGATGACACAATACGTGATGACAAGCTTTCCGCGAATCTTACCCGTTAGTTGCACTTGTTTCGCATCATCGTTCCATTCGATAGCATACGCATATCGGTGGGTACGCGAGGAGTCGGCAGGGTCGAGCAAACAGAGCAGTTGCCAACTCTCGACATCGTTCATCCCGATGTACACAGACTTCTTACGGTCTTTGCCGACAAGCAATTCACGGGCATTGGTGGGCACGCCATGTCCGCCATTGTGCGTGAGGACGGTATAAACATACTCATTGGAGCGGTCTTTCTCAAAGGCTGCCAGCACTTCATCAATAAACTTTCGGTCTTTTTTCTTCAACGTAAAAGAATAAACATCAGCCTTGGCGATAAGCGGACGGTTAGCCTTGGTGAAGTCCCGTTCTTCAGAAATAGTCTTTGTTACAATCACTTTCTTCGATGCAATGAACTCGTTGAAGGCGTTTTTCACGTTTTCTTGTGCCGTGGCTGTCATCGTTGCAAGGCAACCAAGCAGGGCGAGGGTCAGGATTCTTCGTTTCATATCATTATCTTTTTAGATGGTTCTCACTTCTTTTCTGGTTTCATCTTGACGGGGTTGAGGGGTGGCATCGTGGATGAGTTGCCGCACTTGCATCAATTGCTCGTATGCCACTCGGTGCAACCGTTGTTGAGTAAAAGAGGCTTGTTGCAACTCATCCACCAATCGAGCATATACAATGTCACGGCGTTGATTCATTTGGTCAATGAGAAGTTGCTCCTCGGGAGTAAATGGTTGGGGATGAAGAGGGGGAGACACCCTATCTTGTGATTTGTCTGCCCTATTGATGGGGTCAGGCGTTTCCCGTGTAAACCCTACGTAGATGATTTCATCTTGGCGGTCGCTCTTGGGGGATGCCTCCTCTTTTCCCGTTGTCGGTTGTGGGCAGATGGCTTTGCGGGGTCGGTTGGTAGAGACATTCTTCCTTTGTCTTCGGTCATTCATCATGGTGTTATTCGCCAAAATGGTTGTATTTTGGACATCCTCGACGACTGGCAAAGGATTTTTATCCACCACGGGCATGGCAGAATGGTTGCTGACCACCAAGCGTTTCTCTGTCGAGGAACGCAGCCAAAGGGCAAATGTCATGACACCTATCATGGCAACCGCTGCCACGGCACACCATTTGATAGCGATGACTCTCCTCCTGCGAATGCGTTGCTTTTCGATGCGCTCCATCACGTTTCGTTTCAGTGAGGCGGGAGCATAAAGTTGGATTTTTGGCTTCAGTTCATTCATATCTTGTCAGTCAATTTCATGTTTTATTCATCATCAAAAGTCATTAGGGAATATTCCTTGCGCAACTTGGCTATCGCATAACGGTAGCGACTCTTCACCGTGTTGTCAGAGAGTCCCAGGATGGCGGCAATCTCCACAAACGACAGGCCGTCCGTAAACCGCATCTTGACCACCGTTGCCTGTTCTTCAGGTAAGCGTTCCAACAATTTCTCAATGCGCCGAAATTCCTTAACTCCCTCATCGGCAACATCCTTGTACCCTGTGGCTTCGGTAAGCATTGCCGCTTGTGACAAGGATACCATCGTGCGTCTTTGTCTCTCGCGGTGAATCGACACGCACCTGTTGTACACCACCCGATAAAGCCAAGCCTTCAAGTTATCTTTCCGAATGTCGGCTCGCTTGCCATAGAGTGCCACAAAAGCGTCTTGCACCACGTCTTGTGCCTGGCCATAGTCACCTAACCGAAAGAAAGCAAACTGGTAGAGTTTGTCTTGATACTCGTCGATGATACGTTCCAATTCGTTGATGTCGATGCCTTGTCTCACGCTTTCTTCCTTGGTGTTACATCCATATAACGCAAAAAAATGCAAATCGGTTTATCTTCGGGAAAGATAATTGATGAAAAAAAGTTCTTTCATGATGTATTGAGCTATAGAAATTATGATGAAAAATTCTGACAAAACGATGCTCTGAAAAGTTGTGAAATAGAATGAAAGAGGATAACTGCATCATCCAAAAAGTGTGGATTTATTGGTTTTTGGGGGCGGAAATGCCAATTTAACTATTTTTATGCGGCACTTATCTTTCGTAGATGCCACATTTATTTTTGGAAAAAGGGGCTTCTACGAATGACAAATGCCACACAAAAAACGTTAAAATGGGGTATTTAGAAGGGGTCATGATGTGGGTTGTTTCGTATAGCATTGATATTCAATGGATTACAAAAACTCTAAAAATCGGCTTATTTCCGCCCAAAGATCACCTTGATGCGAAAAGTGGCAAGGATTTGCGGTTATTTTGTGATAAAAAATTGACAAAACAAATCGACGTGTGGAACTGACATCATTGAGATAAAACGCTTAGTAACAAATGACATGAGTATTCGGCATGTAGAGAAAAGCATGAATATAAAAAAAATGGAAAAATTTATCAATAAATATTTGTATAGTTAAAAATATATCTATATCTTTGGCGAAGAAATGTACATAAATACTATTATTAGACAATTGTTTATATCTATTAACATATTTAATTTATCATTAATCGTATGAAAAAATTATCACTAACCTTGATGCTAACCCTTTTCGCCGTATTGGGGTTGCAAGCACAATCGCTTGATGGCTACTATTACATCAAGAACAACGCATCGAACAATTATGTTCAAGTGAAAGGCCGTTTCACCGCAGCCCCAAACGCCACTTCGCCGAACACATTGCCTGGCTGCGTAATTAAGGTTGCCACCGATGACAACGGCAAGGTGACAGAGCTGCGCTCTCAAGGCGTAGACGTGCCCAATGCCGTCGGGCGCGCCATGAAGTACATTCCTGAGATTGTGGAACTCGTGGTGAATAAACTCGCCGTTGAAGGCTCGGGAGACGACTACCTCCTCGGAACGACGGGCGTGGATGCCATTATGGAAAAGTTCAATGAAAACTTCGACCCCAGCTTCTATGTTGAGGAGACAGACCTGGGCTACCGTATCTATGTCAAGACCCCAAGCATGGCTCCCGTCGTGGAGTTCTACCAGGAGAACAAGGCAAAGGTGGACAGCAAGTTGATGGAACCGGGATTGGAAGAGACCATCAACAAGATTCTCTTGAAGGTGATCAACAAGGTAAAGGGCAGCCACATGACAACGATCCCTGCTAAATGGGAGTTCAACGTACACACCATCTGGCAAGAGATGGGCGGCAAATTGACTGAGCCTGTTGATGATGCTTCCAAGTTGGCATTCTATCAAGAAGTCCTTACCAGCGAGAAAAACGTCTGGCTGTTCGCGCAGACTACTGCCATTCACTACCTCAATGCCGTAGAGACATCACAGACATTCGAGAACTATGCAAACGAAGAGTCAGTCCAGAAATATTGGGGTAAGGTTAAGACAATCGTCAACCAGATTCGTCCTGACTTCAAGTATTACGTAGTGGCAGATGGTGGCGACTTCACCTTCATCAGCGAGGGCAACAAAGACATCAAGAACAATGAGGCGAGAACGTTCTGGACATTGGAGGAAGTGGGCAGCAACTTTGTCCTCAACCTTAATTCTTCTCTGACACAAGACGAGATGTATTATGGTACTATGTACACCGACTTCGGCTACAAGCTCCCCGCCAACTGCACTGCATACGCCATCTCTGAGATCACGGCAGACGGATATGCCATCGCTGCGGAAATCGGCAACAAGGTACCCGCACAAACACCTGTACTCATCGAGGGAAATAAAACAGCATTGCAGTTGACCCCAACAGATGGCATCGGTGCTTATCGTGGAACGAACCTGCTGGTGGGCAATGACTTCCTGATCAAGGAATATGGAATCGTGAACGACATGATTTCTTCCATCTATGGATTGGTTTCTAATTATGTCGAAGCCGTTCAGGATTATGCATATCTGACGCTGAAGACCGCCGGCACAGTGAACAACAAGTTCTTCTTCACCCTTTCGGCTTCCGAGTTGGAAGAAGCTATGGGTTCAGAATTCACGTATGATGGTGTTGTACGTGTCTTTAACAAAGGTTATTCTGGCAGCAATGACGGCTTGTTGGGATTCTTCAAGTATAAGGGAGAGCTGCCTGGCAACAAGGCATTCCTCTACAACCCACAATATGAGTTTGAAGCCAAGGGTGCTAACTTCCTGTCGTTCGATGGGCAAGCTACGGGCATCAGTGAGGTGAACAACGAAGCCAATGCCAATGAAACCATATACGACCTACAAGGTCGCAAGGTGAACAATTCGTTCAACGGCGTCGTCATCGTGAATGGAAAGAAAGTTATGTTTAACAAATAATCATTATAATCGAGTCATTATGGAAAAGAAGTATGTCATCCCACGTTGCAACAAGATTGAAATCGTGGAAAAAGGTAGTTTGCTCGAAGGTAGCACCACACCAAATGGATTTATCGTTGGAAACGATGATAATTGGGTAGAAAACCCCAATTCGAAGCCAAAAGACAACATGTGGGATTTGTAATGCACTGTAAAAGATGGGGCGGCATCCCAAGGGGAAAGCCGCCCCCTATTGTGTTGTATGATTATTTACGAATTGATAAACATTTAAATTGAGCAAATCATGAAGAAAACTACTCTTATTATAGCTCTCGCCATTTGTTGCGCAACGCAAATGATGGCGCAACTGAACGGGTCAGGGTATTATAGGTTGAGAAACAGCTATCATCCTACACATTATATTAGTTTCGCCAATCACGTGTTTGATTATACACCCATAATAGACACGGCAGCAGGGGGAGCGGAAAATTTAAGTAGCTCTACCGAAGCTCAAAATTTGGCATTGGCTTGTGCCGGGGTTTACTTACAAACTGACATCCACATGGTAGAGGAGTCTGAAGGTTATGTCACCCCCTCTACGTTGATTTATTTGAAAAACAATTCAGGAAATGAATATAATCTTATTGCCGAAGGAACGAGCTTAATAGCATTAACAACAGGTCAGCGTACCACAGGAAATGTAAAACCTTCTTTTAAAAATAGGTATGCGATGATAACAAAGAAAGATGGAAGTGGAACTAATACAAGATATACGGCTTCAATTGAATTAAAAGGTACTTATTTATTTACTTCCTATTCATTAGGCACTCGTTATTTTGTGGATAACGATGGCATTTTTAACATCGAAGAACAAAGTAACAATGATAATGGATATTGGTATATTGAACCCGTGTCAAGCTTCAAAATCAATGCCGTTTACCAACACGACGGCAAGTATTATGCCACACTGTATGTTCCTTTTGCATTCACATTAGGGAATGATGTGTTGAATGCTTATGTGGTTTCCGACATTGACGTAGATAACCAACAGGTGACAATGTTATCCATTAAAACAACAGGAGGAAAAGTACCTGCAGGAACACCGGTTGTCTTGGAATGTACATCAAATACCCCTTCGCTAATACCTTCTGGGGAACCACTTACATGTAGTGCTGTCAGTAGTACATCTTATGCCCCAGACCCCAATGTGACTTCTAAATATTCAAACACCAATTATCTTTCAGGAACATATTATTGTAATACAGACGGATTGAATGCAAATGGAGTGGATAAGGGACTAACCTTTTCCAGATATACCACGACTGCAAAAGGCAGAATATATGCAAGCGATGTTACTATCAATGAAAACGAGAACATGCGCGTATTGGCTGCTGTGGGCAACAGGATAGGATTTTTCAAATATAGTGGAAAATATATGGGAGCCAACAAGGCTTGGCTTCAGTTACCCGCCACGGCGGCAACCGCATCCATGATGCCCAGTGCATTTAAAATCAATTTCGATGGTGTAGCAGACTTACCCGAGGAAGACCAGGTGGTGAGTGAAGACGGTGGCTTCCTCGATGGCATTGACGGCGTACAGATGAACGACCGTCATGGTGTGGTATACGACTTGCAAGGTCGCCGCATCTCCTCAGAAAGTCTCACCAAGGGCATTTACATCATCAATGGCAAGAAAGTATTAATACAGTAAAGGGAGGTGATTCGTGATGGAAAAGAAATTATATCAAAACCCTCATGTGAAAATATTAGCCCTGTCGGGGCGTAAGCTCATGGATGACTGGGAGATAGGAGGAACGGTGGTAGATGTTCAGGGTGCCAAGAGACATTTCGAATTTGAAGATGAAGATGAAGGCACAACAAAAAAAAGATATCATAACGTTTGGGATTATTAAGCCAAAGGATTATCATCAATAGGTGATAACGGGCTGGAGGGGCAGAATGTGCTTCCAGCCCGTTCACCACAAAAAACATATAAAAGCAATTACAACAAACAATGAAAATGAAAAGATTTGCATTCTCTTTCCTTATCATGACCCTTCCCTTATTGACATGGGCTGACAAGAGTGGTACTACTGGCGATTGCCAATGGATTTTCACAACATCAGATTCTAAATTGACTATCAGTGGCAAAGGTGTCATGGAAGACTATTACTTCATGCATTACTCTCCTTGGGACTCTTACGCAAACAGCATCATCAAGGGAGAGATACGGGAGGGTGTGACCAATATCGGCAGCTACACCTTTCGCAATTGCACTAACCTCAGCGAGGTGAAAATTGCCAATAGCGTGGAGACTATTGGAAAGATGGCATTTTACAATTGTCCGTCGCTCCAGTCAATTGTCATCCCAGAGGGCGTGTCGTATATAGACTACAGGACATTCAGGAACTGTACTTCTCTGTCAACTGTCTATCTGCCAGGATCCCTTACATCGATGAATGATGATGCCTTTGGCAACTGCCCCCTCGCTACCGTGTATTGCTCTGCTACAACGGTACCCACGGTGGAGGGTGAGAGCAGCAACAATTTCAACTCCCTATCGGAAAATTCCACGCTCTATGTGCCAGCCAGTGCCATAGAAGATTACAAAGACACTGCCCCTTGGAACAACTTTGCCAATATCGTAGCAATACCCAAGTGTGCCACACCCACCATCACCTATGAAAATGGCAAGCTATCATACACTTGCGACACGGAGGGTGTTACCTTCATCACTCATATCGCTCCCTCAGACGGTGGCATGTTTGCAACGAGCGAGGTTAGTCTGTCACTGGCATATACGGTGAGTGTCTATGCCTCAAAGATGGGATATGAAAATTCCGACGCGGCTACGATGACCATCCAACTATCCAATGCCGCCATCAGAGGCGACGTGAACGGCGATGGCAAGGTGAACATCACGGATGCCACAGAGGTGGTGGGTATCATCCTCAACCCATAAAACCACATATTTATGTCAAGAAAGACAATCATCATAAACGTTCTATGTTTAATAGCTTTGGGGTCTGTCATACCATCGTATGCCCAGACGAAGATTGCCGTGATGTCCGACATTCATGTCATGGCTCCCGAATTGGTGGTGAACGATGGGACGGCTTGGCAGAACGCCCTTGGAGGGGAGCGCAAGTTGCTCGACTATAGTGCAGAGATTTACGATGTGCTGATCGAGAAATATTTGGCAGACAAGCCCGATATGCTCCTGATCACTGGCGACTTGACCAAGGACGGCGAGTTGGCAAGCCACCAATATGTGTTGGCAGGGCTTGACAGACTGCGCAAAGCGGGCATTGCCGTCTACGTGATTCCCGGCAACCATGACCGTGGAACAAACAATGCCTACATCTTCGACGGCGACGAGAGGAGCAAAGCGGAGGTGGCAGACGCAGAAGCCTTTGAAAGTATGTATCATGACTATGGCTATAACTCCGCCTCAGTGCGGGAATCCACCACCCTGACATACGTTTGCGAACCCGTGAAGGGAATGGTGCTGATAGGCATTGACTCGGGCAATGGTGGCTCTTTAACCAATACCACGTTGAGCTGGGTGTGCCAACAAGCGAAGAAAGCCAGAAGTAAAGGTAAGCAAGTGATTGCCATGATGCACCACCCCTTGTTCCCCCATGTCAACAATCTGGATAAATTCATGGGGTCGTATCGAGTGGATGACTACGAAAACGTAAAAGACCGCCTGACAGATGCCGGGATTCATGTCATCCTCACTGGGCATGTACATGTATCGGACATTGCCAAGGATTACAATACTACCCTGACCGACTCCATTTATGACATAAACACGGGATCCACAATCTCCTACCCTTGCGACTACCGCGAGTTGACTTTGAGCAAAGACATGAGACGGCTGACCGTCAACACGGGACATGTCACGACTTTACCCAGCAATGAGGACTTCAGCAATACCGCAAAGAGCAGGTTGCAGACTTTTGCCCATAAATATGCCTCTTCGATGTTTGGTAATGAGTTGTTTGTCAATATCCTCACAAACATGATCATCATCCATGCAGAGGGAAATGAAAACAGGTCTATCAATGCCAAGAGTCTTATCAACATGTATAAGCTCGGTAGTCCCACTTTGAAAAGCAATTCTTCCCTAACTGCCAAACTATCCTCGCGAGGCATGACATGGGACGATGCTGAGGCGACCTTATACAGTATGCTCAAAGACCTCAGTTGGTATGGCGTGGAAGGGCATGAAAACCAAACCAACGACTTGAAGCTTACCGTTAACCTACCCGACTTAAGCCCGTATATGGAAAAATTGCGAGGAGACATTGACCACAACGGCGAGGTCAACATTGCCGACGTAGTAGCACTACTCAATATTGTTCTCGGCAACAATCTTGACTATGATTTCGATGTCGCAGATGTAGATGCGAATGGTGCTATCAACATATCAGACATCGTGACCCTTTTGGGGTTGATCTTAGAGAATTGAGAGTATACTTTCATTCTAAATCCACACGGTTGCCAACATGATCATTAAAATCACATCACTGTCGCAATCAGAATTGGACATATTCAGCAAGTTGACAGAGGCTCAACTGCGGAACAGATTGGAGCCAGAGAGAGGAGTGTTCATTGCCGAAAGTCCCAAGGTCATCAAGGTAGCTTTAGATGCTGGATATGAGCCAATAGCCCTGCTATGCGAACGTAAACACATCGAAGGCGACGCAGCAGAGATCATCCGTCGATGTGGAAACATACCCGTTTATACAGGAGAACGGGCATTGCTTGCCACATTAACAGGGTATACCCTTACACGTGGGGTGCTTTGTGCGATGCGACGACCGTTGCCTAAAAGCGTTGGTGATATTTGTAAGAATGCCCGTCGCGTGGTGGTGATAGACGGAGTTGTAGACACCACCAACATCGGAGCAATCTTCCGAAGTGCCGCCGCGTTAGGCATAGATGCCGTTTTGCTTACGCCCAACTCATGCGACCCACTAAACCGTCGTGCCGTTAGGGTGTCGATGGGATCGGTGTTTCTCGTGCCTTGGACATGGATAGAAACCCCAATAAGTAACCTTCGGGAATTGGGATTTCGCACGGCGGCGATGGCTTTGAGTGAGAACTCCGTCCCCATTGATAATCCCAAATTGATGGCAGAGCCGAGATTAGCCATCATCATGGGAACAGAAGGTGATGGCTTGCCTCACGAGACAATAGCGGAAGCCGACTATGTGGTACGTATACCCATGTCTCACGGCGTGGACTCCCTCAATGTTGCCGCTGCCGCCGCGATAGCATTTTGGCAATTAAAATGACATATTATTGGATAGAAAAGGATTTTTTTGTAATTTTGCATCGTTTTTTAAAAATGTACAAGATTCATGAAACCTTGCGCCATATTGTTGTTACACTGCCCAGATAAGCCTGGCATCATCTCCGAGGTGACAAAGTTTGTCACCGACAACAAGGGTAACATTGTCAATCTCGACCAATACGTAGACCGTGAAGACGGCATGTTCTTCATGCGTATCGAGTGGGAATTGGAGAAATTTCTCATTCCCCGAGAGAAAATATTCGACTACATAGACACCCTCTATGCCCTGAGATACCACATGACATTCAATCTCTATTTCACCGATGAGCGTCCACGGATGGCTATCTTCGTAAGCAAGATGAGCCATTGTCTATATGATTTGCTCGCGAGATATAAGGCTGGGGAGTGGAATGTGGACATCCCCTGCATCGTGAGCAACCACGAAGACTTGCGATATGTTGCCGAACAATTTAATATCCCCTATTATGTATGGTCTATCAAGAAAGACCATTCCAACAAGGAAGAGGTAGAGAAGGCTGAAATGGATTTGCTGAAAGAAAAGAGAATCACGTTTATCGTGTTGGCTCGTTACATGCAAATCATTAGCGACAACATGATCAAGGCCTACCCACACCATATAATAAATATTCACCACTCATTCCTTCCTGCTTTCATTGGGGCAAAACCCTATCACCAAGCATGGGAACGCGGAGTGAAAATCATTGGGGCAACCAGCCATTATGTGACGGCAGACCTCGATGCGGGTCCCATTATCGAACAAGACATTGCCCGTATCACTCACAAGGATACACCCGAAAGCCTCGTGCTGAAAGGTAAGGACTTGGAGAAAATCGTCCTTTCGAGAGCTGTCACCAAGCATATCGAGCGGAAAATATTGACCTATCACAACAAGACCATCATATTCAGCTGATGACCGTAGCCATCGTAAAATACAACGCAGGGAATATTTACTCTGTCGTGAATGCTTTGAACAGACTCGGTGTAGACCCTATCATCACCGATGATGCCGATACGTTGATGTCGGCAGATAAGGTCTTGTTTCCTGGGCAAGGCGAAGCTGGCACGACGATGCGTTACCTCCGCGAACACCACCTTGATGCCATCATCAAAGACTTGCGCCAACCCGTGTTGGGCATTTGTGTAGGTCAACAATTGCTCTGCGAGCATTCCGAAGAGGGCGATACCGATTGCATCGGCATCTTTCCCGTGGAAGTGAGACGTTTTCGCCCAGAACGGCATGAAGACAAGGTGCCGGCAATGGGATGGAACGATTTGCATATCAACCCATCATCTAATGGAATCTTCAAGGGTTTAGACTATCATCCATACGTCTATTTCGTGCATAGTTATTACGTTCCCACCTGTGAATGGACAATTGCCACCGCTGATTATATCATCCCCTACTCTGCCGCCTTACGGAAGGATAACTTTTGGGCAACCCAGTTTCACCCCGAGAAAAGCGGGAACGTGGGAGAGCAAATCCTCAAAAACTTCTTGGAATTATGATTGAACTGATACCTGCGATTGACTTGATAGATGGGAAGTGTGTCAGACTGACCAAAGGCGACTATTCCCAAAAGAAGGTCTACAACGATAATCCCATAGAGGTGGCAAAAGGCTTCGAGCGAATGGGGGTGAAACGATTGCATGTAGTGGACCTTGATGGGGCAAGATCTAAACACATCGTCAATGTAGATGTACTGAACGCCATCACTTCAGAAACGAACTTGATAGTTGATTTCGGCGGAGGAATCAAGACTGATAAAGAAATTGAACTGGCTTTCGCCAACGGGGCATCCATGGTGACGGTGGGAAGCATTGCAGTCACCAATCCTGAATTGTTTTTGGGTTGGCTTGACAAATATGGTGCTGACAAACTGATTTTGGGTGCAGATGTCAGACACGGGAAAATCTCTATCAATGGTTGGATGGAAGACTCTGAGGAAGAATTGCTCACCTTCTTGAAAAAGTATATAGAGCACGGTGTGAAGAATGTCCTGTGTACGGAAATATCCAAGGACGGCACCTTACAAGGTCCCGCCACGGTACTCTATCGGGAAGTCATGTCTGCCTACCCTCATATACATCTCATTGCCAGCGGTGGGGTGTCCTCCAACGAGGACATTATCGCTCTGAATGAGGCAAAAATCCCAGCTGTGGTATTTGGCAAGGCATACTATGAAGGAAGAATTGACATTGAAACGTTACAACAAACGATAAATAAATACAAACCAGAGTGAAAGGACTCGCAAAACGTATCATCCCTTGTCTTGACGTAAAAGACGGCGAGACGGTAAAAGGAACCAACTTCGTAAACCTGCGCAAGGCTGGCGACCCCGTGGAATTAGGCAAGGCATATAGCGATGCAGGGGCAGACGAATTGGTATTCCTTGACATCACCGCCAGTTTTGAGGGACGGAAAACCTTCACGGAGATGGTGACACGAGTTGCCAAAGAAATCAATATCCCATTCACGGTGGGTGGAGGAATCAATGCCTTGGAAGACGTGGAACGGTTGTGGTATGCCGGTGCCGACAAGGTAAGCGTCAATTCCGCCGCTATCCGTCGCCCTCAACTCATCAATGAGATAACCAATAAGTTCGGCTCACAAGTATGTGTATGCGCCATTGATGCCCGATTTGACGAGGACGGTTGGCATTGTTATGTGAAAGGAGGACGTGAACGGGTGGAACTGGGTCTATTCGACTGGGCAAAAGAGGCAGAGCAGCGAGGCGCGGGGGAAATTCTTTTCACCAGCATGAACCACGATGGTGTGAAGAACGGTTATGCTAATGAGGCATTGACACAATTGGCAGATAGCCTTTCCATTCCCATCATTGCCAGCGGGGGTGCAGGAAAGAAAGAACATTTCCGCGATGCTTTCACGATTGGCAAGGCAGATGCCGCCTTGGCGGCAAGTGTATTCCACTTTGGAGAGATTCCTATTCCCGAACTGAAAGATTACCTCCGAAACGAGGGCATCAATGTGAGATAAAATAATATTATAGTAGCATGGAAATTGATTTTGAGAAATTAGGAGGACTTGTTCCTGCCATCATACAAGACGCAACTACCAAGAACGTGCTGATGTTAGGATTCATGAATGAAGAGGCATACCGTAAAACCATTGACACGGGAAAGGTGACATTCTGGAGCCGCACACGCAATTGCTTATGGACTAAGGGTGAAACATCGGGAAATTACCTGAATCTCGTGAGCATCCAGAATGATTGCGACCATGACACCTTGTTGGTGAAAGTGAATCCTATCGGTCCCACATGCCACACGGGTACAGACACTTGTTGGGGTGAAACCAATGAAAGCAATCCACTCCTCTTCTTAACAGAGTTGCAAGACTTCATCGAGAAACGACATGAGGAGATGCCCGAAGGCTCTTATACCACCAAGCTATTCAAGGACGGCGTGAACAAAATGGCACAGAAAGTTGGAGAGGAAGCATTGGAGACTGTCATCGAAGCAACCAACGGCAGCAACGACAAGTTGGTTTACGAGACTTCTGACATGATCTATCATCTAATCGTCTTGCTTACCAGCAAGGGACTGAGGATTGAGGACATTGCAAAAGAATTACAAAAACGCCACGACCCCAATTGGGACTTACAACGGCGTATGAAGAAAGCGATGGAAAAATAAAGATATAATTATGCTGATAGAATACAAGAAAGCAAACATATACCAAGGTGACGTCTTGGTATTGCAAGATGTAGACATCCATGCCGAGGAGGGCGAACTGGTATATATTATTGGTAAGGTGGGGTCAGGTAAGAGTTCCTTGTTGAAAACCATGTACTGCGAACTCGACCTCTATCCTGAAAATACGGAAAAAGCAGAAGTGTTAGGGCGCAATCTTTTGGATATTCGACGCAAGGAAATCCCTGCGTTGAGAAAAGAGATGGGAATCATCTTCCAAGATTTCCAATTGCTCCATGACCGTAGTGTATATAACAATCTCCGATTTGTGCTACGTGCCACGGGATGGAAAAAGAAAGACGATATCAACAATCGCATTGACGAAGTACTGGAAGCCGTGGGCATGTCTGACAAGAAAGACAAGATGCCCAATGAACTTTCTGGTGGCGAGCAACAACGAGTGGCAATTGCCAGGGCATTGTTGAACACCCCGAAAGTCATCGTCGCCGACGAGCCAACGGGAAACCTTGACCCCGAAACGGCAAGCAGCATCGTCAAACTCCTGCAAGACATCGCCAAGAAAGGTACTGCTGTGGTGATGTCTACCCACAACATCCCTATCATCGACCAATATCCAGGCACCGTCTATCGCTGCAAGGAGGGGAAGATGACCGACATCACGAAGGAGTATAATAAGATTGATAAGAAAGAACTTGAAGAAGAACAAAAAGATTAAATAAATACAATTATGAAAGTAATGAAATTTGGCGGGACTTCCGTAGGAACTCCCCAGCGCATGAAGGATGTAGCATCATTGATTACCGAATCCAATGAACCGACATTCGTCGTGCTTTCTGCCATGAGTGGAACGACCAATTCACTTGTGGAGATTTCCGACTACCTCTACAAAAAGAACCCCGAGGGTGCCAACGAAATCATCAATGCTTTGGAAAAGAAGTATCTTGGACATATGGACGAATTGTTTACATCGGACGAATACAAACAGAAAGGACGTGAGTTCCTTGCCTCCGAATTTGACTATCTCCGTTCATTCACCAAGGACATCTTCACCAGTTATGAGGAAAAGAGCATCGTGGCACAAGGAGAAATCATCAGCACCAACATGATGACATTCTACCTCCAAGAGAAAGGTATCAACACTTGCCTGCTCTCCGCCCTCGACTTCATGCGGACAGACAAAAATTCCGAGCCAGACCCGCAATACATCAAGAAAAAACTCAAAACCATCTTGCAAGACAACGAAGGGTATCAAATCTACCTCACGCAAGGATTCATCTGCCGAAACGCTTACGGGGAGATAGACAACCTACAACGTGGTGGCTCCGACTACACCGCCTCCTTGATAGGTGCAGCCATTGATGCCGACGAAATCCAAATATGGACCGACATCGACGGAATGCACAACAACGACCCACGTGTGGTTGACAAGACAGATGCCGTGCGCCAACTCAACTTTGAAGAGGCTGCGGAGCTTGCCTATTTCGGCGCAAAGATACTACACCCCACCTGCATCCAACCTGCCAAATATGCTGGCATTCCCGTGCGCTTGAAGAACACGATGGATCCGAAGGCTGAGGGAACAATCGTAGACAATGTTATTGTCAGAGGAAAAATCAAGGCAGTCGCCGCCAAGGACAATATTACTGCCATCAAGATCAAGTCTTCACGCATGTTGCTTGCCACAGGCTTCTTACGAAAAGTATTTGAGATTTTCGAGAGTTACCAAACCCCCATCGACATGATTGCCACCTCCGAGGTTGGCGTTTCCATGAGTATTGATAATGATGCACATCTCAATGACATCGTGAATGAACTCAAAAAATATGGCACGGTCACAGTAGATAGTGACATGACCATCATCTGTGTGGTGGGCGACCTCGACTGGAGCAATCTTGGGTTTGAGACATTGGCAACAGAGGCATTGAAGAACATCCCCGTCCGCATGATTTCATACGGCGGTAGCAACTACAACATATCGTTCCTCATCAAAGGAAGGGATAAGAAGAGAGCTTTGCAAAACCTCAGTGACATGCTCTTCAACAACGAATAATCAATTTTTCACAACACAACATGATTAAAGGAATATTTCCCATAGAACGATTCCAACAGATACAAACTCCTTTTTACTACTACGACACCGACCTGTTGAGGGAGACGTTGCGAGCCATCAACGAAGAGACCAGAAAGCACGAGGGTTTCTCTGTGCATTATGCCGTGAAAGCAAATGCCAACCCAAAGGTGTTGAACGTCATCTGCCAGGCTGGTTTAGGAGCCGATTGCGTGAGTGGTGGTGAAATAGAGGCGGTACTGAAAGCGGGCTTCCCCGCCAATAAAATCGTCTATGCTGGTGTTGGGAAGAGTGATTGGGAAATCAACTTGGGACTTGACAAGGATATTTTCTGCTTCAATGTAGAGAGCATTCCCGAACTGGAAGTCATCAATGAATTAGCGGAAAAGAAGGGTAAAACCGCTTCCGTATGTTTCCGCATCAATCCCAATGTAGGAGCCCACACCCATGCCAACATCACGACGGGACTTGCCGAGAATAAGTTTGGCATTGCCATGAACGATATGGAGGATGTCATTCTTGAAGCGTCGCACATGAAAAACGTGAAATTCATCGGCCTGCACTTCCATATCGGCTCTCAAATCCTCGACATGGGAGACTTTGAGGCTCTCTGCAATCGCATCAATAACCTACAAGACCAACTGGAACGACACCATATCACCGTGGAGAACATCAATGTCGGAGGCGGTTTGGGCATCAGTTATGGACACCCTAACCATCTGCCCATCCCTGATTTTAAGGCTTATTTCGACACATACGCCAAGAAATTGCACTTGCGCCAAGGGCAAAAGCTGCACTTTGAGTTGGGAAGAGCAGTGGTGGCACAATGCGGCTCATTGATAACGAAGATCTTATATGTCAAGACGGGAGCCTTCAAGAAATTTGCCATTGTCGATGCGGGAATGACTGACCTTATCCGCCCCGCCCTCTATAATGCCTATCATCGCATCGAGAACATCAGTAGCGACGAGCCAGAGGAGACGTATGATGTCGTGGGTCCCATTTGTGAGTCAAGTGATGTCTTCGGTAAGGCGATTGACTTGAACCGTTGTCATCGTGGCGACCTGATAGCCCTCCGTAGTGCTGGCGCATACGGGGAAATCATGGCGAGTCAATACAATTGCAGGAAATTACCTATCGGTTACATCAAGGAAGATTTTTAATAGAGAATGCTTTTCGACACAACATCTAATATTATATGTGGCATTCTGGCGTTTCTGGTCACTGTCAGCGTGTTCATGAACCCTTTTTTCAGGGCGAGGAATCTATTTGGCAAGATGAAGGCAGAAAACGAAGAAGGCATGGAAGAGGAGCAAATGGAGACGGAAAGACCCAAACAGAAATGGCCACGGATCTCCGTTGTCATAACCGCCCACGACAATGCCTGGCAACTGGAACACCACCTTCCCACCCTGCTCTCACAAGACTATCCAGGCATCTTTGAGGTCATCGTTGTCGCCGAGAAAGGTGACAGTGCCACGGAAGACATCCTCAAGCGATACCTGAACAACCGCCGACTTTATTACACTTTCATTCCCGACTCGTCTCGTTACATGAGTCGAAAGAAACTTGCCATCACTTTGGGCGTGAAGGCTTCCCGTTTTGAGTGGGTATTATTGACCGATGCCAGCAGCACACCCATGTCTGACACATGGCTGAAGACATTTGCCCAACACATGAATGAGGAAAACAAATTGATTGTTGGGTATAGCAACTATGATAAAGACACTCCGTCATATTATCGTTTCGAGCAATTGAGGACAGCATGTTACCTCCTGCAAGATGCCAAGAAAGGTACGGCTTATCGAATCAACACCAAGAACATCGCTTTCCGTAAGGCAGATTTCATTCGCAATGATGGCTATCGGGGCAACCTTGAATTTACCCGAGGGGAATATGACTTCCTCGTCAACAAATACGCCGAAAGAGACCGAACAGCCGTGGAGACCGATAGCAATTCATGGATTGTCGATGAGAAACCCTCCAAGAAAGTATGGCGACAGAGCCATGCCAACTTCTTCTATATACGCCACCATCTCAAGAATGGAGGATGGGTACGTTTGGCTTACGCCCTCGACACATTCTTTCTCCATGCCAATTACATCGCCATCTTGTTGGCTCTGACATGGTCTATCCTTACGTCAAGATGGATTGTCACAGGGATGGCATCATTGGCTCTCATTTTCACCATCATCATCCGTTGGAGATTCGCCAAGAATGTTCTCCAAAGGGTAGGCATCCGTCTCTCCCCATGGAAAACAATCCTATACGAAGTCAATGAGTTCTGGCAAAACATCAAATACTATTTCTGGTATCTGAGAACCAACAAAACGGAATTTTCAAGCCACAAGATATGAGAGTGCAATTGTACATGTCTGAAAAGACCCGTGACTCGGAGGTCAACAGGGAACTGCTTGCTGCCATTACACGACAATCATACAAGCATCCCGACATCATCCTCACCGATGAGAATCCAGACATCGTACATCTGTTTGGCGCATGGGAGAAGGAGGTGTCAAGCCTTGCGAATCAATTGTACAAGAAAACCATCCCATACGTATATTCTCCCCTAGGCGGTATGCTCCCATGGAATGTGAAACAACATCCACACCATTCTTCACAGAAGAAACTCACCTCCCGTGCCTCCACGGTCCATGTTTGCAGCGCATTGGAAAAGGAGCAAATCATGGAGAGGCAATGGAACAAAGAGGTGATTGTCATCAAAAACTCCGTCATCACCAACGACATTGAAGAGTCGGTGATGGTGGACAATCTCATCAAGCTCTACAACGAAATCATCGCCAGTTATAATTTCAAGACCCATGAGGACATCCAAAGCCAGGTGGCAAACCTTGAAGAGGAGGACGAGAACATCCGATTCGTGTTCGGGAAAATCCTCTTTGCCCACCATTATATACATCGTGGCAACCTCGCACAAAAGGATTTGGACGACCTCGCACAGACGATGACTGCTGTCGATTACGACGAGGACAAGATGGCAGAGCTTTTACATCAGCACAAACTTGACCAGTTTGTCGGTCGCTTAGAACAGGTGATGATGGATATGTCCACGCTCACGGAGGGTTTCACCACCCTACCACCCATCAAAGACAAGATAACAGACAAGATGAAAGCATCTATCACCCATTATGAACAACCAACGATAACATCGGATTGACCATGGCAAGATACAACATCAAAAGCGACATGCGCTATCTGCAACTATTATCACAATCATTCCCGACCATCGCAGAAGCAAGCAAGGAAATCATCAACCTCCAATCTATCCTATGCCTTCCCAAAGGCACCGAGCATTTCTTGGCTGACCTCCACGGGGAGTACGAGGCTTTCCAACACGTATTGAAGAATGCCTCAGGCAACATCAAACGCAAGGTGGGAGAACTCTTTGGCAACACGTTGCGGGAGACGGAAAAGCGCGAGTTGTGTACGCTCATCTATTATCCCGAACAAAAGCTGGAGTTGGTGAAGTCGAAAGAAGAGGACATCAACGACTGGTATCACATCACCATACACCAATTGGTAAGCGTCTGCCGTGACGTGTCAAGCAAATACACGCGGTCGAAGGTCAGGAAAGCTTTGCCAGAGGACTTCAGTTATATCATCGAAGAACTATTGCACGAGCGCACCGACGATGCCAACAAGGCGGCATACGTGAACGTCATCATCGAGTCCATCATCACCACGGGGAGGGCAGATGACTTCATCATTGCCATCAGTAATGTCATCCAGCGACTTGCCATCGACCAATTGCATATCCTTGGCGACATCTATGACCGAGGTCCTGGCGCACATCTCATCCTCGACATGATGCGCCGATACAATAGCTGGGACATCACGTGGGGCAATCACGACATCCTCTGGATGGGAGCATGTGCGGGAAACAAGGCTTGCATCTGTAATGTCATCCGACTATCCCTGCGCTACGCAAACCTGATGACACTCGAAGATGGTTACGGCATCAACCTCGTACCTTTGGCAACATTCGCCATGGAGACGTATGGCGACGATCCTTGCGAGGAATTTCAACCCAGCCTCAGCGGTGGCGCAATGAAGATGGACGACAAGACCGTGCGCCTCACGGCATTGATGCACAAGGCCATCTCCGTCATCCAATTCAAGGAGGAGGCGAAAATCTATGAGCGTCATCCAGAATGGGGAATGAAGGACAGGGAATTGTTCGATGCAATCGACTATGATCGTGGCACCATCCTAATCAATGGGAAAGAGTACACCTTGATGAGCAACCATTTCCCTACCGTCAATCCCAACAACCCCAATGAACTGACAATGGAGGAAAAGGAATTGATGGACAAGCTCTCCCATTCATTCCTCGTCAGCGAGAAACTACATAAGCATGTCAAGCTACTCTTGCAACATGGGTGCATGTATTCCATATACAACAAGAACCTGTTGTTCCACGCATCCATCCCCATCAATCCCGACGGCAGCCTTCGTGAGATAGAGATTTACCCGGGCAGACGGTATGCGGGCAAGGACCTCATGCACAACATCGGTATGATGATACGCTCCGCTTTCCAGAATGACACCGACGCAACGGAGCGGCAATATGCCATCGACTATTTCCTCTACCTTTGGTGCGGAAAGGACAGTCCCCTGTTCGACAAATCGAAGATGGCGACATTCGAGCGATATTTCCTCAAGGAGAAAGAGACGCATACCGAGGAGAAAGGCAACTATTTCAAATACCGCGACAATGCCGAGACCGTGGATAAAATCCTCGATGCCTTCGGAGTAACGGGCGAAAACCGACACATCATCAACGGCCATGTACCCGTGCATGTGATGAGCGGGGAGACTCCCATCAAGGCGGACGCCAAATTGATGGTGGTTGATGGAGGATTCTCTCAAGCCTACCATAAGGAGACGGGCATCGCTGGCTACACACTCGTCTACCATAGCCGTGGATTCGAATTAGTGCAACACGAGCCTTTCGATAGCACCGCAGATGCCATCAGCCGAGGCACAGACATTAAGAGTACCATCCAGATCGTGGAAATGGCAAATCGGCGAATGCTTGTCGCCGACACCGACAAGGGCGACGAGCTCCAAAGACAAATTGCCGACCTCAAGGAGTTGCTCTATGCCTACCGCCATGGATTCATCAAGGAACGGGAAATAAAAAAATGATGGGTGTCTATTGCCTGCCAGCTTTGGACAAAACTCATCATCCGTATATTCTTTACACAACGTTCTGAGGATTCTCATTGAGGAAAGCACGGACATTATCTATTGCCACACGCAATAATCGGTGTCGAGCCTCGACAGTAGCCCAAGCGATGTGAGGAGTGATATAGGCGTTGGGTTGTTTGAGTAACGGATTATCGGCTTGCGGTGGCTCTTGTGTGAGTACGTCAGCGCAATAGGCGGCAAGCTGTCCATTTGCGAGTGCTTCACTAACAGCTTGATCGTCCACTAAAGGTCCCCTACCCGTGTTGATGAGAATCGTCGTAGGTTTCATCTGCCGAAGTGTATCTGCATGGATGAGGTGGCGAGTGTTGGCGGTAAGCGGACAATGAAGCGAGATGATGTCTGATGACTCAAACAGTTCTTTTAAGTCAACTTTTGTAATGCCGATGGGAAGAGTTTCTGTCGGTTTGCTGGTAAAAGCTTTCACCTTCATGCCAAAGGCGATGGCTATCTGTGCCACGCGCCAACCGATATTCCCCAGACCGACGATGCCGAAAGTCTTGCCAGCGAGTTCCGTCAGATAAGTGTCCCAATAACAGAAATCGGGATTCATGCTCCATCTGCCATTCCTATTATTGATGGCATAGTGTTCCGTATGGTTTGTCACGGTCAATAGGTGTGAAAAAACCATCTGCGCCACGCTCTCCGTGCTATATGCTGGCACGTTGGTCACCGTGATACCACGTTCATGAGCCGCTTCGATGTCAACCACGTTATAACCTGTGGCAAGCACGCCGATGTATTTTAAACGAGGCAACAAAGCCATCTCTTGCCGTCCAATTACCACCTTGTTCGTCAAAACGACATCTGCATCGGTAGCCCTTGCCACCGTTTCCTCGGGTTTTGTGCGGTCATATACCGTCACACTCCCCATTGCTTCCAGTTCTTGCCATGACAAGTCACCAGGGTTGGCTGAATAGCCATCAAGTATTACTATCTTCATAATCCATTGAATATGTTTACAAAAATAGTGATTAATATGAATGAATCACCATATTCGCACACATTTTTAGGATAGTTTATGAAGAAAAAGAGGGAATCCCATTGCTGAGATTCCCTACCAAGGTCCTTTTTCAAGGCATATATAGAGTTATAGCAATTATCTGTGCCCACCGAAACGGCTCGTGCCACTATGATGACTTGTGTTATTGTGTGCCATTGGACGGTTGCTGGTGTTACCCCAATTCTTGCCACTATCGTGATGTGCGGGCTTGTGGTGGTTGCCACCCTTATAAGTTACGAACACCTTAGGATGAGCATTGTAGAAACGATGCCTGTCATAGCGACTATAGATGTTGAACGTCCAGCTACCAGCCTTCCATGTCACAGGACGATAGAAGTAGGCAAGGCTCATGTACTTATTATATTGCCAAGAGGTCAGCACAAACTTCAAATCCATATTGCGGCGAGTCCAAGAAGTGCCAAACACATCATGATGTCCGTTCAAACTCATCAGGTAATCGAGATTGATTTCATATACAGCCTCATATTGAGCAGCCGTCAAGTTCAATTCGTAAGCCATCTTGTCGCTCAAGAAGAGAGCCTCGTTCTTGGCTGCGGTATAACTCATTGCATTGGCAGAGACAGTCATGACCATCATCATTGCCATCATCATCTTCTTCATAATCGTGCCTCCTAAACTTTAAATAGTTAAACATTAATCTTTGAATCACAGTGCAAATATCGGCATTATTCATCATAGCACAAAAGGATTATTCCTAATGTGCAAGGGTGTTTTTCCTAAACCTTCATAGGGAAATCTCCTATACGTTTTGTAAATTGGTTCTGTGATTCACTTGAATAATATAAATATAATGTGTACCTTTGCATCTACAAACAGGTAGCAACAATCATAGGAGAATACAATATGGCTATTACAAACAGATTCCACCAGTCAGACGAATACAGAAGAGAAGAGTTAATCCGCATCATCGAGCATTCTGTGGAGAAACTGACATTGCAAGAATTGGAGGCGTTATACTACGACATGTCAACCAAGCAATATATCAATGAATGAAGGAAAGGCTGTGGTAAACAAAAATGTTTGCGAACACAACATTTTTTTCACACAAAAAACACAATTTGTGGCAAATTACTTGGTCAAAAGTTTGCTTGTAAAACAGAAAATGCTTACTTTTGCAATGTTATCCTGAATACAATCTTTTTACCTTAAAAAAGCTAATACCTATTGAGAATGAATGCTTCCCTCTGTGAAGAGCGAAGCATTTTTTTAATTAATCCGAATGTTCTTTTCTATATACTTATCATATAGAGGTTGCAAACTACTTTGGGGGGTTACTCCAACAAAGAAGATACTGTCAGCCAGTTCGCAAACATATTTGTTTCGTTCAAAAGCCGTTTGTTTAGATTGTCTTGGCGAATTGCTTGTAGAGATGATGAGCAACCGACCTTGTTCTAAAGGCTTTTTTAGCTCCTCAGGGAGCACTTTATACATCTTTCTGGCTAACACCAAGATGATGGGGCATTCGGCTTTCAGCAAGAAATGAAGCACATCTTTTTCCAACTTACTGCTGAAACCACTCACCACACATCCATCATGTTTGCCAGCTGCCCAATCATAGCATTTCAGCACCATATCTAAAGGTATGGCACTTGCTGCCAAGAATGCCGTTTTTTGTTCGTTCAACAGATCTTTATTGCCTAAATACTCAATATTCATAGGCCATAAGAGATTCTCGTTTTCTTTAGTGTATTCTCTCCAACGGTATAAGCATAACAAGCAGCAGGCATAAACTGCAAACTTCCATACGACATTTTTTTCATTCCAATTTCAGAGATGGAGGTAACCAATGCGAAAGAAAGTCCGTTGGTCTTCATATAATACCCTAATGACTTCAGTTCTTCACTTGGATTATGAAATGGCTTGTCAGTCCATTTAACCTCCACAGCCCAATCAGGCTTTTGTCGTGCATCATCGATACCAACTATATCGACCTCTCCCTTCTTTTTCCCCTCATTCCAATTGGCATACGAAATGTTTGCATTTCGAGGAATCCACTGTGCATAGATGGCAGTTTCTACCATATTTCCTATTACCTCATCATTCTCGTCAATGGGCTGAAATAAAGCACATCTTAACGATGGATTTGTCAAATAGAGCTTGAACAACATTTCGCGTCTGTAGTTTTTTGCAGTATCATCAGAACGCCTGATCTTTTTGATTAAGAATGCTGCTTCAAGATACTGAATATACTTCCTGAGCGTGTCTTTTTTCACACCTGAATCTTTCGACAGTCCCTCATATGAAAATTGTGCCCCTGAATGATAAGCTATCATCGTAAAAAGAGAGTTCAGCTCCTGGACGTCTGTAATGCCATACAAACTGGGTAAATCCCTCAACAACACCTTATCAATAATATCATGTCTGACAAACTGGCCAGGATTCTCCCGAATCTTCTCAGAGAATACCACCTCAGGGTATCCACCATAATTGATATAATCAACAAACAGCTTATTCAGCTTGACAATATCCATAGTCGCATTCGCAGTAATAATGCTCCCTTCTGTCCATTCCATCTGATACGGAAGCATCAGATGCGAATAATCCTTCAGATGAACATATTCATAGAAGGTTAATGGAGGAAGTGTGAAATCCGTAAAACGCCCAGCCCCGCTCTCGTTGCTGCGTTTCTTCAACTCTGCTGCAGCAGAACCTGAAGCAACAAATTTCACGTTGTAATACGTATCAACCAAAGACTTCAGGTTGACTTCCCAATCCTTGAGATATTGTATCTCGTCAAAAAACACATAAAATTGTTCTGTGCTATTTTCGCTTTTCCCTAAAGCGCGTTTAGCCAGATTAAACAGTTGCTCCAGAAGAATCTGGTTGTATATGGGAGTCTCTACAGATATATAAATGATGTTTTGTGGGGACACCCCGTTGGCAAGCAGTCGTTGAATGGTGTGGAATATCATCACCGTTTTTCCTACACGCCGGGGTCCCATCAAAATAATAGCACGTCTTATGTCT
>JAFYZV010000193.1 GCA_017548525.1 Prevotella sp. | reverse complement strand
CCTATTATCTTTTTCTTTTGGAAGGTGGGATTGTAATGGCAGAGCCAATTGCTTTCCCATCTTTCTTTAGTAATCTTGAACTTTAGGTAAACAAGTCGTCCAAGATGACTTGCTGATTAACTTCCTTGGAGTGTTCGTTGTGAGAAGTGCCATTTGTGGTGATCCATTCCAACACGAGGTCTATCTGGGAAGTCATGCCATTGGATTCTTGGTCATTCTAACAATAATTGCGGTTGACGGTATCCATTGATGCGACAAATAAAAATCAGCCATTTTCAAAAAAAATCTTGAAAATGGCTGATTTTTCCTGTTTTGATTTGCATCATACACACATTTTCCGTTCTATAAACTTGCACGATTCAAGGCAAATGCCTATATTTGCGGTATGGAAGATTGATAATAGTTTAATCATACTAACAAACCTTGTAACAATGAAGAAAATCCTATTCATTATCGGCTCGTTGAGAGCCAAGTCGTTCAACAGACAGTTGGCGGGCGTTGCCAAGGAAATCATTGGCGACCGTGCGGAAGTGACAGAACTCGATTACAGCGACCTCCCCTTGATGAACCAAGACATCGAACAGCCCGAGCCTGATGCCGTGGCGCGTGTTCGCAAGGCGATAGCCGAGGCAGATACCCTATGGATATTCACACCCGAATACAACTTTAGCTACCCAGGCCATGTGAAGAACCTGCTCGACTGGCTCTCCCGTCCTGTGAAGCCGATGGATTATGCGACACCCACTTGCATCAATGGCAAGCGCATTGCTATCAGTGGTGCGGGGGGAAAAGCCGCTACCGCCAACTGCCGTGCCAAGTTGACGGAGCTGCTTACCTTCATCAAGGCAGACGTATTGACTGAACAGACAGGTATCGCCGTCCCTGCCGAGGCGTGGGCAACAGACATTCTTACTCTCTCTGAGGAGCAGAAGATGCAGCTTGCGACACAGGCAGAAGCCCTGATTTGATGGATGAAGGTTGATGGAATTTTGTTTCCTTTCCATTTAAGAATTAAGAAAATGTTGTATCTTTACGCTCATAATCGGATGATACTATAATAGACAATCGTTAAACCTAAATAATTACATTACCTATGTATAATAACAAGTCAGAGCAATCATTGCCAACCATAGAGGAAGTGTTCTCATGGATGAGGAAACTCTATGATGAGAGTTATGCTGGCCTAACCAAATTGGAGAAAGACGAGCAACACATGTATGGCACGATGGTCACCACCCCTAATGACAAGAAATTCATTGTGCGTATGCTTGACGAGACCAGTCAGGTAAGAGACACCCAGAAGCTTGCCGTCAGGGTGAAAGACTTGATCGACCAGTATGGAATCCCTAAGTTCCTTGGGACGACAGACCACGCCCTCTTCTGGATGTACCAGAAGTTTGCCTATCTGCCGCTATTCAACTGGGCTGCCGTGCCCATCATCAAATGGCGGCTACGTCGCGATACCAGTCGGGTCATCATCAATGCCGCCCGTCCGAATCTCACGAAGCATCTTGCCACCCGTTTCAACCAAGACATCGGCCAGAACGTCAATCTCCTTGGGGAGGTGGTGCTTGGCGATGGCGAGGCAGACAAGCGTTATTACTCCTATTTGGAGGCACTCAAGGAGCCTGACATCAACTATATCTCTGTGAAGATTTCCGGTATCTATGCCCAGACTCATGCGCTGAATTACAAAGAAAGTTTCCCAGAACTCATCAGGCGTATGTCGGAACTCTATCAGGCAGCCATCGACAATCCATATACGGGACCCGATGGGGTGAAAAGGGCGAAGTTTATCAATCCCGATATGGAGGAGTATAAGGATGCCCACCTCACCATGAAGCTATTTAAGGACGTGTTGTCGTTGCCGCAGTTCAAGAATTACGAGGCGGGCATCGTGGTGCAGGCTTACCTTCCCGATGCGTGGGATTTCCAGACGGAGTTGCTTGAGTTTGCCAAGAAACGTGTTGCCGAAGGTGGTTCACCCATCAAGATGCGCATCGTGAAGGGTTGCAACCTCGACATGGAGAACATCGTCAGCGACTTGCGCGGATGGCCCAATCCCGTCCGTTCCAACAAGACGGAGGTAGATGCCAACTATCTACACATCATAGAGCGGGGATTGAAACCCGAGAATGCCAAGGTTCTCCATATTGGAATGGCATCCCACAACCTCTTCACTATCTCGTATGCCTATCTGCTCACGGAGAAGTATCAAACACCCAAGGATTGCTTCTGCTTTGAGATGCTTGAAGGTATGGCAAACCATGTGTGGAGGGCACAGAAGAAGTTTGGGAACCATGTCATCCTCTATACGCCAGTTGTCAAGAAGGAACATTTCCTGAATGCCATCTCTTATCTTGTCAGACGCATGGATGAAAATACTGCTCCCGACAATTTCTTGACCCATTCATTCTCGTTGAGACCCGATACGAAGGAATGGAAAGAACTGGAACAGCAGTTCATTGATGCCTATCGTATGAAGGACTCCATCACTCATGTACCAACCCGTACACAAGACCGCAACAAACCCTATCAAGGACAGGAGCCCCAAGACGAGATGATCAATGAGCCAGACACGGACTTCGACCGCTTCTGCAACCAGCAATGGGTGGAGAAAATATTTAAGAAGTGGAAGTCGGATGGCAAGATGACGGGCAATAAATCCGAATGGGGAGATTGGAAGCCAGGCGACTTGTTGCCTACACAGATAGGTAAGGAGTTGGTTTATAACGAAGACCACGCAAGCTATTACGACCGCTCGCAGGAGGGTGACGTGATGGTGTGTGAGATGTCAAGAGCTAACAAACAACAGACGGAACAGATCTTGGCGATTGCAGACGAAGACCCTGCAGGTTGGCGTAAGACTTCCATCGAAGAGCGGCATCGTATCATGTACCAAGCCGCCAACATTCTCGGACAGATGCGGGGCGACCTCAATGGCTCGATGTGTGCCATTACGGGCAAGACCATCGAGGAGGCTGACGTGGAGGTTTCCGAGGGTATCGACTATTGCCGTTTCTACACGACCACGATGAAGAAGTATGCCGCCCTGACCGATGTCGCGATGAAAGCCAAGGGTACCGTCTTGGTTCTCTCGCCATGGAATTTCCCATGTGCCATTCCTTGTGGCGGTGTGGTGGCTGCCCTTGCGTCAGGCAATACGTGTGTACTTAAACCTGCCACCGTTGCCGCACCCGTCGCATGGCTATTTGCCAAGGCATTTTGGGATGCTGGCGTACCCAAGGAAGCATTGCAAGTAATCATTACGGACAAAGAGGCAACTCCACTTCTCACATCGTCACCCGTCATCAAGCATATCATCTTGACAGGCGGCACGGAGACCGCACAGACCATTGCCCATAACAATCCACGGAAGCCGTTGTCGGCAGAGACGGGTGGAAAGAACGTGATGATCTTGTCTGCCAAGGGCGACCGCGACCATGCCATCATGAATGCCTGTAGGTCGGCATTTGGCAACGCTGGACAGAAATGCTCTGCTTGTTCCATCTTCTTGGTGGAGCGGTCGGTCTATGATAGCGAGGAATTTATGGAGAAGTTGAAGGATTGTGCATCCTCGTTGAAGGTAGGAGGTGTATGGAATGCGGGTAACATTGTGGGACCGATGATTACCAACCATAACGAGAAACTCCTTCAGGCATTCCAGTTGGAGCCAGGTGAGAAATGGCTCATTGCCCCTGAGTTCGTGGATGAAAAGAAATTCATCTTGAAACCAACGGTCAAGATTGGTGTGAAACCCAGCTCGTACACATTCCGCACAGAACTCTTTGCCCCGTTATTGGCGGTAACGCCATACGACACGCTCGAAGAAGCTGTCTCGCTCGTCAATAGCCTCGACTATGGGCTTACATCAGGACTCCAATCGCTCGACGAACAGGAGCAGGCATATTGGAAGAACAACGTCATGGCGGGCAATCTCTATATCAACAGAGGCATCACGGGAGCCATCGTCAATCGACAACCTTTCGGTGGCATGAAATTGTCGGCATTCGGTCCAGGGTTGAAAGCTGGTGGTCCCAACTATTGTATGCAATTCATGACCATCACCGACAAGGAGAATTCCACTACCGACTATAAGAAATCTTATTCAGAGTGGTATGAAAAAGAGTTCAAACACGCCCGTAACATCCAGCCTAAGATTCGTGGCGAACAGAATGTGTTCCGTTACTTGCCGCTCAAGGGTGGGATGGTATTGCGTCTCTTCGGCGATGAAACCTTCACGCAGGTAGAGATGGTACAACTTGCCGCAAAGACGGTAGGCACCCCGTTGACGATTTCCGTTGACAACGACCATCCACTTGTCGGACAACTCTCAGGCACCATCAAGAGAGAAAGTCTTGATACATTCTGCCAGACGATAGGAGACTATGAGCGCATACGCACCATCTCCGCACAAGTGCCGGATGATGTTTTCGTGGCTGCCGCCAACCATGATAAGTACATTGCCCAGTCGGCACCCGTGAAAAACGGGCGTGTGGAATTGGCACTCTATATCAAGGAGCAGTCGATTGCGAATGAGTATCACCGCTATGGGTCGCAAATAGAAGTTCCCAAGGTAGAATAGTACTGACTTTGTAGACATTTTCATCCTTTCCCATCCATTTTCGTGAATTATTGTGTATCTTTGCACAAATT
>JAFYZV010000192.1 GCA_017548525.1 Prevotella sp. | reverse complement strand
TGGGTGGCTATCGCGGCGGGGCCCCACCTCTTCCCATCCCGAACAGAGAAGTTAAGCCCGCCTGCGCCGATGGTACTGCGATGCAATGCGGGAGAGTAGGAGGCCGCCCGCTTCCATGCCCCTCCCCTTGGCCAAGAGGCTGGGGGGAGGGGTTCTTTTATTACCCTTATCCTCTTAATGAATTATTGTGATGAAATGCGAATCTTTCTTGAATTATGGCGTATAGATTTACCGATATTTGTTCGTATATTCACCGTTGGAGGCAGAGCTATGGATTTGGCATACAATCACCATCTCTCTATTATTACATAAAATATGTGTTGAACGAACAATCTCCCTTTTATTCATATGATGATTTATCAATATCATCACCCTCTCTTAACAATCATTCTATTAATATTCTTCGTTTATTTTTCCGTTTAGCCAATTATCACCAACCCCTTGTGTGGCTTGACATGTGTAAAGGTGATGAAACAGTTTGTAAATATGTACAATCTGGATGCCATCATACATCCTATATCTCTATTAGTGATATCGATGACGTTTCCCAAGTCAATGTGGCAAGAATGATAAATGATGATAAAGTTCAATTTGAAGTACTGATGGATAAAATCACAATTAATTCTATATTGATTGTTAATAACATCCGTAAAGATTCCAGGATGAGAGCTTTTTGGAATGATATTATTTCTGACGAACGCACTGGGATTTCCATTGACATTTTTTCATTGGGTATCGTATTCTTTGATAAAAGGCATAAACAGAATTATAAGATTTTTCTAAGATGAAAATATACACTAAAAACGGCGACCGTGGGCAAACACATCTTGTAGACGGAATGAAAGTTGATAAAGATGACATTAGGATTGAGGTTATTGGTGAACTCGATGAGTTGAATAGTCATCTTGGTCTTTTGGCAAGTAATCTCAATAATTCCCATGAGAACGAAGTTGTGGAAGAATTACAGCAAACCATTTTTCTCATCAGCGGAAATATCTCAAACCAACATATTTCTTTAGATAGTTATGTAACTTTCATCGAGAAAGAGATAGATAACATTCAGAGTATCCTTTCTTCACAAAATGCGTTCTTGTTGCCTGGTGGTCACGCTGCCGCTGCCCAAGCTCATGTTTGTCGATGTGTCTGCCGTAGGGTTGAGCGTCGTGTTTACACTCTTTCCAAGAATTGTCCAATAAATGATGGCGTTTTGAAATATTTAAACAGAATGTCAGATTTCCTTTATGTGTTGGCAAGGAAAATAAACTTTGAAAATGGAATACATGAAAAAATATGGCAAAATACTTGCAGATAGAAAAATATTTACTATTTTTGCGCATTCATTTTAACGATAATCAATTTAGCTATGTATTGGACACTTGAACTTGCGTCGAAACTTGAGGATGCACCTTGGCCCGCAACCAAAGATGAATTGATTGATTACGCAATCCGTTCGGTTGCTCCATTGGAAGTATTAGAGAATTTACAGGAGATAGAAGATGAAGGCGATGTCTATGAAAGCATTGAAGACATTTGGCCTGATTACCCTACAAAAGAGGATTTTCTATTCAACGAAGATGAGTATTAAGCAGTAAGCATCATGCAATAGGTGAAAGCCATTTCTGAAACTCAAAATCGAGTTCAGAAATGGCTTTTCCTTTTTTAGGTGTTTATCTCACAACTCCTTGCTTGATAGCCCTTTTTCTCCTATTGTTGAAACATGTCAATTTCACTTTTTGGGGTCAATTCCTTGTTATTTCGCAAAAAGATAGTATCTTTGCCAACACAACGAAGCAAATGAGATTAGAAATCAATGCTTTTCAATTCTTTTGAATTTTTGTCATTTTTACCAATAGTGTTTCTGCTCTATTGGTTTGTGTTCCGTAGACGCTGGTATCAGAACCTGCTTGTGGTTGTTGCAAGTTATGTGTTTTATGGGTGGTGGGATTGGCGTTTCTTGTTGCTCATTGCATTCACCTCAATATGCAGTTACAGTAGTGGGTTACTGCTTGAATTCTATGAGGGACGGAGACGATGTCAGCAGGTGGTAAGCGCAACGAACATTGTGCTAAATATTGGAATCCTGGGCATATTCAAGTATTATAATTTTTTCGTTGATAACCTTGATGCGTTATTTGGTCTGATGGGCTATCACTTGGATTGGGTGACGATTAATATCATTTTACCCGTTGGTATCAGCTTTTACACCTTCCAGGCACTTAGCTACTCCATTGATGTTTACTTGAAAAAGTTGCCGGCTACGCATGATATTGTTGAGTTTTTTGCTTATATCAGTTTTTTCCCTCAACTTGTGGCAGGTCCTATTGAACGAGCCACTAATTTGTTGCCACAATTTCAAAAGAGTCGTCAATTTGACTATGCCAAGGCGGTGGACGGTATGCGGCAGATGCTTTGGGGATTTCTCAAGAAGCTTGTCATAGCAGACAATTGCGCGACAGTGGTGAATGAATATTGGAGTCATTATCTGGATTTGCCAGGCGTGTCGTTGTTTCTGTTGGGTTTGTTGTTCACGTTCCAGATTTATTGTGATTTCTCCGGTTATTCCGACATTGCCATTGGTTGTGCCCGCCTTTTTGGTTTTCATTTGATGCGCAACTTCAACTTCCCCTATTTCTCTCGTAGCATTCCAGAGTTTTGGCGACGCTGGCATATCTCGCTGATGACTTGGTTTCGCGACTACATTTACTTCCCATTGGGGGGAAGCCGATGCAATAAGTGGAAAATCATCCGTAATGTATATATCGTTTGGTGTATCAGTGGCTTGTGGCATGGGGCTAACTGGACGTTTGTCTGTTGGGGATTGTTCTATGCCACATTGCTTGCCATATATAATATTCTTGGCATTAATACCAAGTACAAGCATGTTGTGGCTTATGGCAAGTTTCTCCCAAGTTTCAAGGAGTTGTTGCAAATTGCCTTGACTTTCTTCTTTGTCGTTATTGGTTGGATTATTTTCCGTGCAGAGAGCATGACCCAGGCTTTGAGCTATTTGAAAGCTATGGTCTCCAACAGATTCATGGACTTATCGATGGTTTATGGAAAAGATTGTTTGGTATTCAGCTTTCTCCTCCTTCTCGTCGAATGGCTACAGCGAGACAAGCAGCACGCTTTGCAGTTTGGTTCTAATAAGATTTTTAATTTTCGCTTTGTCAGGTGGGGCGTATATTATCTTATCCTCTTGGTTATTTGCAAATATGCGGGTTCGAGTCAGACATTTATTTACTTCCAATTTTGAATGTTGATGAAAAAGTTTTTGACCTATTGCACACTTTTTGCCTTACCAATCATTATATCCCTTGCCATCTTGGAGGTAATAGTTGGACAAATCCCCAATTCATATTCCTACAAATATAACTATATCAAAACAAACGGTCCTCAAATCCAAGCTATCGCTATAGGCCATTCACAATTATATGATGGATTCAAGCCAGAATCTTTTTGCATTCCCGCGTTCAATCTATGTAATTCCTCGCAGAATTACGTTGACAATTATTACCTCATTCGTGAACTGTTGAAGGATATGCCCAACTTGAAAGTTGTCATTATGCCCATTGGCTATATGAGCGTTGAAGTCACGAAGGCAGACAGTAGTTTAACGGATAGGAGTTGCTATTATCACAAATACATGCATCTGGATTATGATGGTCGTGTCCCACTGAGATATCGATTTGAATGTTTCGACCCTCTTAGGGCATGGGATAAAATGAAGTCGTATTACTTGGATCATCTTGATATTATCGGATGTGATTCGATGGGAAGGCGTAGCACACACTATTTGCGTGATAGAAAACATCCACTTGGATATGATGGTCTATTAGAAAAATATACAGAAAGAGAAAACAAATACCAAAAATTCCATTTGAAAGATGGTCATTATTTAGTGAAAACCATTCAGATATTATGTGACAATAACATTTCCGTTGTTTTGGTTTCACCACCCTATTATTGGGATTGTGGTTTTGATGGGATTAACTGGGATCAAAAGGCTTTCTTGAAGAATTATGTGGACAAGCTTTGCAAGAAGTTCCCCGTTCTGTATCTTGACATGGAGTCTGATAGTACATTCACATATAATGATTTCTTCAACGAGACGCATCTTTCTGAAATAGGAGCAGAGAAGTTTACAAGAAGATTGGGTGAAGAAGTGAGAAAATCGGTCCTTCATCAATAAAGAATAACCTGAAACCCGCACCACTTTATTTTTGTAATCATACAGAAATGCCATTAGCCGTTGGGGCGTTGTTTTTTCCCAGTTTATTTTGGCTATGGGCGCAAACCCTTTCGGCTATAGGCGCAAACCTTTTTGGCTATAGCCGCAAGGCGACAAAGGACGCATTCGCTCCCGACGAATACCATATCTGTTCCCGACAAACACCATATATACGCCCGCGAAACCATGCCTCCGTACCCACAAGATGCCATGTGGGAACACGCAACAATGGGGCAGTTGCATGGATAGATATCTTATCAAAAACAGCCGATTGCCTACGGCGAGAAATTCCACAAAATCCATTTCAAAATCTTACAAAATCATTTTGAATCATTTGAATTAAATTTTGAATCATTTCTGCACGAAGTGCATCTTTTCTCCTTTGCGTTAGATGGATGAAGATTTTTGTCTATATAACTATTGATAGGGGAACTAAGTATGATTCCCCTACAACATATAACATCAACACGGATGATTATTATCTGGTTCTAATTGCGGTTAGAATGTAGTCTAACGTTGGATGTATTTCTTCCCGTCTCGTATATAGATGCCCTTTCTGAGGTGGGATGTCTCGACCTTTCTACCCGTCAGGTCGTAGGTGATGCCTTGGTTAGTCGTATGTGATGCACTTGTAGAAGGGAGGATGATGCCCGTCTCGTGCTGCTCGTGGTTCACGATGTTAAACACCACCTCCTTGACTCCGTTGCTTTGTGCGGCCTCATTTTCCGGGGCGACAAAATATGCGCGATAAGCACGGATGACGGTACGGTTTTCTTCTGCGGGATAATAATAGTTTTTGTTCAGGTATTTGGCACCAGCAGGGACATAGCCTCTTGCCGTAGTTCCCACCAATTTCCATCCATTATCGAGTTCCACGATAGGAGCATGTTCTTCAATGGTTTCTTTCACTTGTATGTAGTGATTGAAGGAAGTGGACTCTTGCGCACCATTTTCATCCATCTTGATAAGGATGGGTTCGTATGCGCGGATGCCATTTTTTGTGTCTTCCGTAATGTTCAAGACATATTTCCCCTCGTCGTTCTCCGTCACATCCGTCAGTCGATATATCTCTGTGTTCTCGCCCCAGCATGAATGGATTTCCGAGCAGTTCATGTCGAATGGTAGCCAGAGCGTGTTGTATATCCCAGGGGTGAATTGTCTGTTGATGGTTGCCGATGAATAGAGTCCTGTTTCTATTTCCTGTTGTAGAGGGGTGTCTTGGTCGAGCGATAGCACGTTATCGTCGTCCAATGTCCTGTAGATGAAAGTCATGCTCCCTTGGTCATCACCATTCTCCTCGATAGCCCATAACTCGTGGTCGGTGAGTGTCTGTGCCGTGGTGTTGTCTCCCCAATAATAGGGCGATGGATTGCTTTCGTCCAATAGCGCATTGTTGTCGTCGAGGTTGAGTTGCAACCCTTTTGCCGCATATCTGTTGTTGAGGTTGTTGGCTATCTCGATGCCCGTTGTTCCCCAGTTGCTATCCAAGTGTTGCGTGAGACAATCCACTTGATAGGGGTAGGTGTCCAATGAGAGGAAGCCAGGGTCATGTCCCCCCGCTTGGAAGACGGTCATGCGTTGATGTGTGTTGGTGGCGTGTCGGCTTTTCAGTTTCTGTTCGTTGGTGCAGTTCAGGCAATTGTTGCGCCAGAGGGTTTGGTTGTAGTGGACGTATGTGATGAGCAGGCCGTGCCAAGGTAGCGATGTGTCCCATCCTTGTTGTTGCTTGTTCTCAATCATGTAGTATTCACCCTCGATGCTTTGTGCGCTTCCTGGCATATAGACGACGTAGGCATTTCCGCCTTCGTCGCCTCTCATGGGCTTGATGTCTGTTACTTTCTGTGGCTCGTCAAGCACGATGGGTTCAATCCATCCCGCGCACCATTTCTCGAATGCCGTGTATCCTGCTGGCTGGTAGCCGGCACGGAGGTTTTCCCAATCGTCGTGTCCGCCATTCCAAGTGCCATTATAGCAGCCTTCGTCCATGAGATCCCAATTTCCCATGCCATAATTTTCGTACGCGATGTCGTACATGTCGGGATAGCCGATACAGTGTGAGAACTCGTGACAGATGGTGCCGATGCCGGCAATCTGTGTGCCGTTGACGATGAAATTGTCCGTTCCGCTCTCATACTTCCCATTGGTTGCCAGCTCGTTGGAACAGGCATAATGGTTGATGGTGATGGTCTTGCCGTTGATGTTGGTGGTGATGGATTGGTATGCGTATGCCAAATAATATTCATGAGGCCATACGCAGTCCTCGCCGCCGCCATCTGCCTCGCTCTGCCCAGCATATAGGACAAACACTTGGTCTACCACGTTGTCGCCATCCCAGTCATACTGTGAGAAGTCCACACCGTCGGCAATGGCGAGGTTGACCGCCTCATATACCATCTCGCCAGGATGGGTATCGTTGTTGCTGCCGTTCCTTGCCCCATAGTAATGACGGCAATGGGAGAGTGTGTAGGGACCTGCCACGTCGAAGTCCAGCTCAAACTGCCCATAGCTTTGGTCGATGAAATAGTCTTTCACGCTACCCGTGAAGGGACCGCGCTGTGCGTCGTTGCCTAAATCACGTTGGTTGATGATTTTCTCGTAGAGTTGTTTCGTGGTGCTGCAACCCAATAGCGCAGGGGTCTCCTCGCTAAAAGAGACTGCCGCATCGGTCATCGTCTCTCCATTCTCCACATAGCTGCCCGCAGGGAATTGTGCGAGGATGACGATGCCTTTCTTCTGCCCTTGGAACAGGCTCTTGTCGGTGGGGATGCCGTTTAGTTTGCGGGGCATCATCCTTTGTCGGACGTTAGTTGTGGGCTGATAGGTGGGTTCTGCCTTGCGGTATGTACCATGGTCGTTCTTGATGTATTTGTTTCCATATTGGTCAGTCATGTAATGCCCGTATTCGTCGCCGCGCAGCTCTGCCATTACATGTGTGCCATTTTCTAAGGTGATGGTTTTCCATATTCCACGTTTGGCAGGGATGGCGTGGGTCAATAGGCAGACCATCATGGTTGCCAATAACAGCATAATCCTATAGTTCCATTGAATCCCTCGTGTCATCCTTCTTTTTCCCTTATATGATTGACGCGGCAAAGTTACGAAATTTTTCTGAATTATACATATCGTTAATAATAATCACGTGGATTTGCCGTTAGTCATATTGAACTTAATGATAATAATATGGAAAAGAATGAAGAGGACCAATCCCCTATGAGGCATTATTCTGATGGCACGGCAAGCTCATTACGGAAGTCGGTGGTTTATACCGAGTTGCGATTCTACCAGCGTAGTGAAGTGCTTTATCAGTTGACGAAAGTGTTTTGCCAACGTTTTCTGCCCAAATACGGCGACCGTACCGTTGACCAGATGGTACAGGCTGCACGAAGTACTAAACAAAACATTGTCGAGGGAAGCAAGGATGGGCAGACTTCCATGGAGGTGGAGTTAAAACTCCTTGGCATAGCGAGGGGGAGTAATGGTGAGTTGCAAGAGGATTACCAAGATTATCTGAAACAGCTTGGAAAGAAAGAGTGGTTTGGAAACAATCCACGTTTTGACCGTCTTCATGATTTCTGCAAGGCACATAGCAAGTTGGATGATTATCGGGATTTGTTTCCCAAGATGGATGATGAGGAGCTTGCTAATATGGCTATCTGCCTATGCCATCAAGTGGATTCCGCCTTGGCAAAGTATATAGAGCGAAAAGACCGTGAATTCACTACCGAGGGAGGAATCCGTGAGCGGATGACTGCCGCCCGCTTGGAGCAACGCACCACGCAAAAGGAAATCATAGACCGCCAAGCGCAAGAGATACTGTCTCTGCGCCAAGAGATAGACAGACTTCGCACTCTGTTGGAGGCATCTGGACTCTCTGGAATATCCGGATAATCCAGATATTCCGGATTTTCCAGATTTTCCAGATATTCCGGACTTTCCAGATAATCCAGAAATTTCAGACAATCAATAAATCCGCCTGCCATTTTGTTGGCAGACGGATTTATGGGTGAAATAGCTTGCCTGAGTCAAGCTAATGAGGCATAGGGATTATTCATCCCATACGCTTGTACTGATGTCAGCATCATCGGTGTCGTCAAGGGCTTGTGTTTCTTTCCCTAATTGTTCGGGCGTGGAGCCTTCGCCGATACCGATGCCCATGACATCCTCTGATGAGAGGAAGTCATGGATCATGGTTTGAGGTTGGATGTATTTTTCCATTTTTACAATCATTTACTTGATGATGACAGACTTGCCGTTGTGGAGATAGACACCCTTGCGGGTCGGCTTGCCTTGCAGCTTGATGCCTTCCACGGTGTACCATGCGCCATCGTCTGCTACGGTATCAAGAGCCTTGATGCCTGTTGCTTGCTCTCCATCCACAACGAGTGTGAATCCCTTGGCATTGTTGCCACCAACGATGAGGAATGCCTTGTTGGCAGCTAAGTTCTTGCCAGAATAGCGGTAGAAGTTAATGTAAGAGTCGGAACCCCTACCCAAGGTGTAAAGTGTTCCACCGGGATAGTTCTCCATGACTGCGGCAACTGTTGTCCTCGTCGTGGAGCCAGAGAGGAGGTTTGTCCTGTTAGCAGGCAAGGAGACTTCCTCTGCGATTCTTGGGAAGCGATAGACGGGACACTCCGTTGTGTTGGAGTTGCCTTGGATGATGACACCCGTGTTAGCGGGAATGGTCTCATACAAGCGGGCGGCCTTCAGTTCCTTGCCCACGATGTCGTAGATGTAGAACACGCCGAGGATGTCGGGGTCATACGTTTCGTAAGGAATCTCCACAGGATAGTCGAGGTAGAGCGTGGTTAAGCCCACTTCGCTAATCGTCACATCGAAGTATTCGGAGGCAACGCCATTGAGCGTGACAACGGCATCCTGTGCGTAAGGAGAGGAGAGGGTTACGGTACCTGTGAACGTGCCAAACACGGAAGGAGTAAACGTCACGGTAACGGTCTTGCCATTCTCGGCATCGGCAATGCTGATGTTCTCGGCATCGACGGTGTAGACACCATTCTCATCTGCCAAGGTCACGGTTATATCATCGGAGAGATATTCCGCCAATACGTCGAAGGTAAGGCTTTGTGGTACACCCACTTCTGTCTCGAATGACAATGCGGTAGGATCGGCTTCAATGACAGGCTGGTGAGCAATGCCAGTCAAGTTCACGGTCACTGGGTCAGCCTCTTGGCTTGTCAAGGTAATCGTGCCATTGAATGTTCCAGCGGTTGTCGGGCTAAAGGTCACAGTTACGTCCTTGCCACCCGTAGCTTTTGCCTCGGCAACGGTGATGCTCGATGCGTCGAGGCTATAAACACCATTTGCATCAGTCAGTGTGGCGGTGATGTCACCCTCAAGCTCATTGCCGCTTACGTTAAAGGTCTCTGTAACGGGAACGCCAACTGGTGTCTCGAATGTAAGACTCTGAGGAGTAGCTGTAATTTCAGCTGACTTTATTGGGGTTTGGAAACCAATCTCATAGAGATAACCACGGGTTACGCTTGCAACAACCTTGTAAATCTTTTCGGCATCAAGATTGTTGTAACTGAGATAGACATCAGAATTAGTTGTTGTGTTTCTTTGAGTAGTCACTGCTGTTGTCCCTTCATTCAATGTACCATCTCCATTATCGGTACATTCATAGATGGTCATAGTAACAACCCTATTATTACTATTACTACTACCATTTCTTCCCATCAACTTCACTGCAGTTGCATTTGTCACATAGAAAGTGACAGTTCTGGCAGTACTGGTCATGTTGCTTCCATAAATAGCCCTTGCTGTGGTTCCTGATGTGAAGTAAACACTGCTACCTAAATAGATATCACTTGCAGTCCATGTTGCATTAGTTGTATAACCATTTGTTGAATTGATAGATGTTTTAATCCAGTTTTGAGCTTTGGGCGAATAGTATACAGAACTCCATGCACCATAAACAGGTAAGGTAAGCCAAGCTACCTTGTCGTTCTTATACTCGGTGTACTTGTATAGAGGATTGACATATGTCTTACTATACCCAGCCTCGTCAATAGTGGCATACTTAGCGATGTTCAGATAAGCATCGGCAGCCGTACCACCAGCCTCTGTTGCTTCGCCATTGATGGTAACCACCACATCCTCTGCACCTGTACTCGAAAGTGTCACAGTAGCAGAATATGTTCCTTCAACAATTGGTGCAAAGGTAATGGTGAATTCTGCACCTTCAGTAGATTCTGCCTTGGCGCGAGTGACGTATGCCTTGTCAACCGAGAACACACCATTGGGGTCGTTAAGTGTGATGTTAACCTGTGTTGTCAGGTTAGCTCCACGAACGCTAACCGTTTGAGTGACAGTATTGTCAACTGTTGCCGTCATTGTTACGTCTTGTGGTGTTGCGCCAATTCTTGGACCATCGGGTAACAATGCTTCGATACCAGCCAAAGCATCGATCTTGCCATTGCCAAATTGGTTGGCATTGGTGCCAGTGACATAGCTATCTTGGATGGCGGTCTCTTGCATCAAGGTCTTCACATCCTCAATTGTCAGCGTTGGGTCTACTTGCAGCCACAATGCCACGATACCACCTGCACAGGGTGATGCCATGGATGTACCAGATGCCACACCGATAGGGTTGGTTGAGTCGTATTGATAGAGCAGATACGTTGAAGAGGAGTTATTTGCCACCCATCCACGGTTGTATGCGGCGACAATCATCTGTCCTGGTGCCGTAATCCAAGGCAATTTCGTGCCAAGGGGTCCATAGCCTGGAGCTTGGTAGCCTGATGACGGTGCGATGTCGCTAAGGTCTCCATTGGTGATTGTGTAGCCGCTTCCGTTGGATGCAGCCCAGCTCTTCATCGAGCAATAGGAGCCAATGGGTATGACGTATGGATTTGTGCCGTCGTCGCTGATAGAGCACAGGCTATTACCTGCATCGAATGTATAAGTTGTTCCATTGTAAGTAGCACTGCCATTGCCAAAATAGGTATAGTTTAGTCCCCAACTATCGATGTCGCATGTAACGCCGTTGTTCTTGGGATAATAGCTGATACCAATCTTGTATTTGCCTGTCCTAGTAGAGCCGCTTTGCGTATAGGATTTAGCAGCAAGATAGTACACATTGGTATAGATGTAGTTCTTTCCACTCTTTGGATCGGTATCGAAGAAAGCACAAAGGTAACCACCACCATCAGATGCTGAGCTGAAGTATTGGGCCAAGTCGGCATTGTACGTGGCGTCTGGGTCTGTCTCGCCACTATTGACGCTCCATTGTGTATCAGAAGTCATCTCGTCCGATACCCAGACAACCGTGTTGGTGGATATGTCTACTACATAGAACTTGGCAGCCAGTTCCACCCCTGGTGTGCGGGCATAGCTGAGTGCTTGGCCATAGAGGAAATAATTATTGAGGGTATAGTTTCCAGAAGTATATCCATCATAATAGGTCACGTCTAAGAGTGACTGTGCGGGGGAAGCTTTGGTGGCACTCTTATAGAGGTAGATTTGCTCGTCGCCATCGTTGCCAGCAGCTTTCACGATAACCTTACCTGGTCCGCTCATGTATTGTTGGCAGATGTCAGTCAGGTAGCCAGTTCCATCGTGGGGACCTGCCTGTGAGCCGAGACTGATGCTGATGACGCAGGGCTTGCCCACCTGGTCGGCATATTGGCTAATTTTTTGGATACAGGAGGCGATGTTGGCATCGGAAAGCTCTCCTGCCAATCCGCAAAGCACGAGGTCGGCATTGGGAGCCATACCACCATAGACGCGGTTACCATTGACATAATTACTGGTGCTGTTGTCGTAATAGTAACCCGTGAAAGAGAAGTTTGAACCTCCCGCGATACTACTCGTATGCGAGCCATGGTAAGTGCTATTTGTGTCGTAGGTGAGTGCCTCGATGGCACTCTGCGTGTTATATTCAACGAGTTGTTCTGAGCTGGCATCGTAGACAATGGCTTTCTTGATGCGGGTATTGCCGTTGTCATCCTTGAACATCTGGTGGTCAAATTGGATACCCGTGTCGATGATGCCGATAACCACGCCCGTGCCGTCGTATGCTTGCAGCAATCCTGCTGCCTGGGCATCGGCGGTGTAGTTGAGTACATCGTCCACATTGGTTGCCTCGCGGCCATAGTATGTCTCCTTCTTGAACATCGTTGCCACGGAGACCTTGGTCACGTTCTTCAAGGCGGCTACTTGCTCAAGGGCATTCAGGGGAATGTTGGCAATAGCGAGTTTGTCGAAGGTGGCTGTCACCTTCACGCCCGCAATGCTCTCTAAGGCGGAGAGGTTGTTGTCTGTGAGTTTCACCCAGACTTGCACTTTCTCCATGCCCTCGCTGATGAACGGCTCGGCGAAGGTTGCGCCGTCGTCGCTGTCTTCATCTGCTGAGAGTGTGGCGGCAGTGCCGAATGTTCCAATTTGTTGTGTCTTCAGTTGGGCTTTTCCGCGTCTTGCCACGGGAGCCTTCAGGTTGTTCTTCTTGATGAACTGTTGCTTGGCAACTTTCGCTGTTGCCATCTTGCTGTCACGTTGGGCAATTACCATGCGTGTGCCAGCAGACAACTTCTTCTCATTCTGCGCAAAGGTGAACGTGAATGTTCCCAAGAGCAGGACGATGATCATTAATAATTTTTTCATATTTGTAAATGTTTAAATGTTTTGCTTGTTATATATGTTTGGTTCCTTCCCCCTATATAATATAATAATGTGTACATTATTTGATGGTGACAGTCTTTCCGTTGTGGATGTACAGTCCCTTGTGGATGGGTTTGCCGATGAGTTTGATGCCTTGCACGGTGTACCATGCGCCATCGTTATTGTCGGCATCGAGGGCGATGATGCCCGTCGTGCCATCCTCGAATACCATTGAGAACGCCTTGGCGTTGCTATCCTCCAGGATGAGGAATGCCTTGTAGGCGGCGAGGGTACTGCCTGAGTACTTGTAGAAGTTGATATAGCTGTCCTTTCCGCGACCGAGGGTATAGACGGTGCCAGTGGACTGCGCTGCCGCCAATGCCTCTGCGGGCGTGATGTCCTCCACGGAGCCAGAGAGTATGCTCGTGTACTTCAGCTCGGTGGGGTTACTGGTCTTGGGGAAGCGGTATGTACCCGAGTTACCTTGCACGATGACTCCCGTGTTGGCAGGTATGTTGCTGTTGAGACGGGCTGCTCGCAGCTCGTTTCCATTGCGTCCCGTGAGGTAATACACACCAAGCAGGTCGGGATCGTATGACTGATAGGGGATTTCCACGGGGAAGTCGAGATAGAGAGTCGTCAATCCCACACTGCTGATGGTCACGTCGAAGTAGTCAGGCATTGCCTTTGTTGCTGTAGCATTCAACTGAACGGTAATACTTTCAGCACGGTCGCTGCTCAATGTGACTGTACCCGTGTATGTGCCTTGTGCTTGTGGGGCAAAGGTTACGGTGACGGTAGCACCCTCTTCGGCATCGGCTTGGCTAATGGTCGTTGCGTCAAGGCTGAACACACCGTTGGCATCGGTCAGTGTTGCCGTGACATTGCCAATGAGGTCTACACCTAACACGTCGAAGGTCTTGGTCGTGGTCTGCCCAGCCTCAATCACATCAAACACCAGCTCCTCGGGGTCTGCCATCAACTCGGGTGTCGTGGCTGTGCCGGAGAGGTTGACGGTGACGCTTGTGGCATTGGAGCTACTTAATGTAATGGCTCCTGTGAACGTCCCTGCCGTCGTGGGGCTGAATGTTACGGTGATGTCCTTGCCATTCTCTGCCTGTGCCACGCTGACACTTGTCGAACTGAGGCTATACACGTTGTTGGCATCGGTGAGCGTTGCCGTGATGTTGCCTTCCAAGTTCTCGCCCGTCACGTTGAATGTCTCTGATACAGGGATGCCTGTGGTCGTCTCAAACGTGAGGCTGGTGGGTTCTGCTGTAATGGTGGGGTTGTTGGCGTGTTCCAAGATGTACTCAATACCCGCCAAAGCATCAATCTTGCCCTGCCCGAAATGGGAGGCGTATGTGCCAGTTACATAGCTGTCTTTAATGGCAGTCTCTTTCATCACCTCCTTCACCTTGTCGGGGGTGAGTGTTGGGTCTACTTGCAGCCACAGGGCGGTAATGCCGGCGGCACAAGGTGTTGCCATGGATGTACCCGACATGGCACCGAGTTTCTTGTTTGTGCCGTATGCATAGTAAACATTTGACTCAACACTATAGCCACTATTGTAAGCGGCAATGATTACTTCACCTGGAGCGGTAATCCAAGGCTGTTTGAGTCCAGTTGGTCCAGATCCTTCTGCTTGGTAACTGGAGAACATGCTTATCTGCTGATATGTGCCATTGTTTGTCCATGTTTGGTTAGAGGCAGATGTCGTGCCTGCTCGCCAATACTTGCTTGATACATACGAGCCTACAGAGATGATGCTGGGGAATGAAGCCTCGTCGCTGGCTGAGCTTTCGTTCGTGCCAGCTGTAAAGGTGTTACCATTGACAGAGGCAGATGATGAGGCAAAGTCTATATATACTGCGGGCCATGAGTCAACATAGCAGGAACCGTTCTTGGGATAGACACTCATACCTATCTTATAGCTGCTGTTTACGGGCTTGAGGTAATATAAAATGGTTTCCACATACCATTTATTATTGTGTTCATCCTTTTCCATGTAGCCACAGAGATAACCGTAGTTCTGGCTGTCGTTGTTGTAGGCAGTGAAATAGCTGCTCAGCTTGGTGGTGCCATCGCTACCTGTGTCATTGACGCTGATTTCTGCGCCATATAATTCGATGTTACCCTCGTCATCCACGAAATAGTCATCGGTGGTGATTTCGTTGGAAGTCCAAAGGATGGTGTTTCTACTGGTGTTCACCACGTAGTAGCGTACTGCCAGTTCCACGTTGGGTGTACGGGCGTAGCTGAGGGCAACTCCATAGTCCACGCTGTAGCTGCTGCGTGTCTGGCTGCTGAGCACGGTCATGGCAGGTGCCGATGCGGATGCATTCTTGTAATGGTAAATGCCATCTTCACCTTCGTTACCCGATGCAAAGAGGATAATCTTTCCAGCTCCCGTATATTGTGCGCAGACATCTGCCATGTCACCAGTACCGTCGTGTGGTCCGAAATGTCCACCGAGGCTCAGTGAGATGACGCAGGGCTTGCCCACTTGGTCGGCATAGTCACTAATGTTCTTGATGCAAGCGGCAATATTGGCATCGGTCAATTCCTCGCCGAGGTCGCATAGCACGAGGTCTGTGCCAGGTGCCATGCCACCGAACTTGGCATTGCTCACGGTGGTGTAACTGGTACTCGTCGTATAGACGTATGCCGTGGCAGTGTAATCGCTGCCGCCAGCAATGCTACTGGTGTGTGTGCCGTGTGTCTCGTCAGTGTAATAAACGGAAGATCCGGTGTATTCCTGCAATTCCTCGGCAGTGGTGTTGTAGACATATTTCTTCTTGATACGTCCCGAGAACATTTGATGACCGAAGTCGATACCTGTGTCAATGACACCAAGTACAACGCCCGTGCCGTCGTATGCCTGCAACAACCCTGCGGTCTGGGCATCTGCAGAGTGGGTGAGAACGTCATCGACATTCGTCAATATACGGCTACGGTATGTTTTCTTTTTCAGTTTCTTGGAAACGGATACCTTAGTGACATTCGCCAATTCGGCAACTTTTTCCAAGGCATCGACAGGTACATTGGCGGTCACTTTGCCGTCAAACTTCGCCTGAATCTTCACGCCGAGGGCTTCGATGGCATTATAGTTGTCATCGGTCATGCCAATCCAACATTGCACCACTTTCACGCCATTGACGTATGTAGGCGTAGCAAAGGGGAATCCGTCGCCGTCATCCTCGTCCTCTGCTGTCGTCTCGGTGGCACTTGGTGCTTTCCAAGGAGCGTTTCTCTTGTTTTTCTTCATCTGAACCATCTCCTTCTTGGCAGCGTCGAGTGACAACTTTCCATCTCGGTCGGCAATGACGATGCGCGTGGAGGGAGAGATTTTGGTCGCTTTCTGAGCAAAGGAAACGAGGAATGTTCCTGCTATGAAAGCAATAAGTAATAGTAATTTCTTCATGTTCCTTACATGTTAAATGTTAGTTCCATTTTTTTAATCTTGTTCGTTATCCCAAACGTTATTCTGCTTAACATGGAAGCCTGGATCAAATGGTCCTGTTGGTTCTGGGTCATGACCTAACTGCTCATCGGTACTTCCGTCTCCAATTTCCCATAAGAGGTGGTGTCTTGAGATGAAATCGTTAACCTTGATGTTTGGCTTGATGTAGTCTTTTACAATCTTTTCCATATTCTTATACCTATATTATTATGTTAATGAATCATTGATGATTTGAAAAACGAACACGAATCACGCGACTTTCACGAATGGTTCGCATTATTTGTGCGATTCGTGTTCGTTTTAAGTGTTATTTAATGATAATCGACTTGCCATCGTGGATATACACACCCTTGCGGGTTGGCTTGCCTTGCAGCTTGATGCCCTGCACGGTGTACCATGCGCCATCGCCATTGTCGGCATCGAGGGCGATGATGCCAGTCGTGCCATCCTCAAACACCATTGAGAACGCCTTGGCATCATTGTCTTCCAAGATGAGGAATGCCTTGTAAGCTGATAGCGTGTTGCCCGAGTATTTGTAGAAGTTGATGTAGCTATCCTTGCCTCGACCGAGGGTATAGACGGTGCCTGTGGACTGAGCTGCCGCCAATGCCTCTGCGGGCGTGATGTCCTCCACGGAGCCAGAGAGTATGCTCGTGTACTTCAAAGCGGTGGGGTTACTTGTCTTGGGGAAGCGGTATGTACCCGAGTTACCTTGCACGATGACTCCCGTGTTGGCAGGTATGTTGCTGTTGAGACGGGCTGCTCGCAGCTCGTTGCCATTGCGTCCCGTGAGGTAATACACGCCAAGCAGGTCGGGATCGTATGTCTGATAGGGGATTTCCACAGGGAAGTCGAGATAGAGAGTCGTCAAGCCCACGCTGGTGATCTTCACATCGAAATAGTCTGGTGTTGCCTTGGTGGCAGTGGCATTGAGCTGTACGGTGACACTCTCTGCACGGTCGCTTGACAATGTGACCGTACCCGTGTATGTGCCTTGTGCCTGTGGGGCGAAGGTCACGATGACGGTCTTGCCCTCCTCTGCATCGGATTGGCTGATGGTCGTTGCGTCAAGGCTGAACACGTCGCTGCCAGCGGTAACGGTAGCGGTGACATTGCCCACCAAGTTGGTTCCTACCACATCGAAGGTCTTAGTTGTTGTTTGCCCAGACTCAATCACATCGAAGGTCAATGTCGGTGGGTCTGCCAACAATTCTGGTGCCACGGCTGTACCTGTGAGTTGCACAGTGATGTTCTCGGC
>JAFYZV010000191.1 GCA_017548525.1 Prevotella sp. | reverse complement strand
TGATTGTTGTCAATGGCAACACGTGGAATGTGGATATGACCAACTTCGATGTCAGCAACGCCAACGATGAGCAGTTTGCACAGTTGCTCAACGTTAACCCCGAGGACATCGCCAGCATCACCGTGCTGAAGGATGCGGCAGCAACTGCCATCTGGGGTTCGCAAGGTGCCAATGGTGTGATTGAGATCACTACCAAACGTGGTACACGCGGTAAGCCGAAACTTACTTATTCGCTGCGACTTACGGGTACGTACCAGCCTGAGGGTTATAAGATGCTTAGTGGTGATGACTACACGATGTTGCTCAAGGAGTCTTACTTCAATCCCGAGCAGAATGATGGGGCATCGAACATTCGTGAGTTGAACTATGACCCTACCTTCTCGGAGTATGAGCAATACAACAATAATACTGACTGGCTTGATGCTGTGACACAGTGGGGTTTGCGCCAAAACCATTATTTGGCTATCACGGGTGGTGGTGAGAAGGCTACATTCCGTATCTCTGGTGGTTATGACCATGAGACAGGTTCGGTTATTAAACAGCAATTAGACCGTTTTGCCACTCGTGTCGCCCTCGACTACTATGTGAGCGACCGCATCAAGATTGCCACCAACTTTTCCATGACCTATACCAAGAACAAGCGCAACTCTGATAACCTCTTGTCGTTGGCATACAAGAAAATGCCAAACATGAGCATCTATGAGCAAGACCCCTTGACGGGACAGGACACGGATAAGTACTATACGATGCTACAGTCAGGGTCAAGTCAGTTCAATAACGACCAAAAGGGTTACGTTAACCCTGTTGCCAGTGCCAACCTTGCCAAGAACGACGACCGCACGTATGACATATCGCCAGAGTTTGTCATCAACTACCGCTTGTTAGGCATGGATGAGCAGCATACCCGTTTGGATTGGGATGGTCGTGTATATATGAATATCTTTAATGAATATGTGGACCAATTCTATCCACAGGAACTGACTACCGTGTCATGGAACAGTGGTGTGAACACATCATATATGGGTAGTACCAAGAGTGTGGCATTCAACACCAAGCAGACAGTGACATTCTACCCCTATTTCCGCAATGAGAAACACAAGCTGTCGATGCTCGGACGTTTCGAGTTGACATCAGGTAGCTCTACTGGCCAGGGTACCAATGGTAAGGGACTTCCATCTGGTGGTCCATCAAGTCCAGACGCTGGTGGTATCATTACGGGTCTCAACTCAAGTTTCAGCCAGTGGCGTTCTATGTATTACACTTTCTCAGCACACTATGCGTATGATTCCAAGTACATGTTCGACGTGTCTGTACGTGCCGACGGTACGACAAAGTTTGGTCCAGACCGCCGCTGGGGTTACTTCCCCGCTGTGTCAGCCCGTTGGAACATTGCCGATGAGCCGTTTATGAACTTCACCGACAAGTGGCTGTATATGTGGTCTTTACGTGCTAGCTGGGGTATGGTAGGTAACCAACCTAATACTGATTATCTCTATGAGAGTAAGTATGGCTCCACGGATCGTTACATCGACATGGCTGCTATGAAACCCAATAACATCCGTTTGACCGACCTACGCTGGGAGACAACTTCCACCTATGACGTGGGTATGGACTTCGGATTCTTCGACAACCGCTTGCAGCTGACTATGGAGTGGTATCATGCTACTCGCCGCGACATGTTGATGCCGTCGGTGCGCATCCCCTCCAACTCTGGTTATTATAATTTGGCATATCGAAATGTGGGATCCATGCGCAACATCGGATGGGAGTTCAACATCAACACCAATAGGCTGTTCCAGTCTGGCGACTTCTACATGGATCTCAATGCCACGTTTGGCAACAACTCGAATGAGATTTTGACCATGGATGAGACAGTCTTGGAGTCGCTCAACTCAGACTTCTATTTTGGCAACCGTGAGGTGTTGCAGCGTGTGCAGCTACACAACCCATTCGGAGCCATTTATGGATTCCGCTACAAGGGTGTCTATGAATACCAGTATGAGACGTTTAAGGACATGACCGTTGCCGAGCGTCAGCAGTTCTTGGCAGAGGGACATACCGCCCCAGTTGCCCAAACCGTTGACGGTAAGATTATCTATGATGATAATGGAGACCCCGTGCGCATGATGTATGCCTACACCAACGACGGTACGGGTAAGAACTATAAGTTCAAGGGTGGTGATGCTATCTATGAGGATATCAACAATGACGGCAACATCAATGCCCTTGACATCGTCTACCTTGGTAGTTCCCTTCCCAAGTTGACGGGTGGTTTCGGCTTCACGTTTAATTACAAGCGATGGAAATTGAACACACAGTTCAACTACCGTGTGGGCAATAAGATCTTGAACTTGGCACGTTTGGATGCCGAGGCAATGATTAGCAACAACAACCAGAGTCAGGCAGTGAACTACCGTTGGCGTAAGGAAGGTGATGTCACTTCCATTCCCAGGGCCATGTATGGTAGCGAGTCCAACTTCAATACGTTGGTGAGCGACCGATTTGTGGAGAATGGTTCTTTCCTCCGACTCAACTATTTGCAGCTCTCTTATTCTTTCGATCCTAAGTTTGTCAAGAAGTACATTGGCATCAACAGGCTCAGTTTCTATGCCAGTGCCAACAACTTATTCATCTTGACTAAGTACATGGGTGTGGACCCAGAGGTAGGTTATGGTGGTTATGGTGCCGCAGTAGACAACGGTCAGACCCCTCGTGCCAAATCTTATACGCTTGGTATCACTGTTGACTTTTAAATAATGAATAAGAATATGAAACTTCAGAATATTTTTATCAATATGGGTCTCGCCCTCTTGATAGGTGCATCGGTCAGCTCATGTTCTGACTTCCTGGAGATAGAACCCCTCAACGACATCGTGTTGGAGAAGTTCTGGAACGAGGAGAGCGACGTTGAGAATGTCGTGGCGGGATGCTATTCTGCTTTGCAGAAGCAAGTTATAGTGGATCGCATGATGGCTTGGGGCGAGTTCCGTTCCGACAACGTTGTGGGTGGAACCAACATCCAGAATGATGCCAGCTTGCAAAACATCTTCAAGGAAAACCTCAATGCCAGTAATGCATACTGCTCTTGGGGTGAGTTCTACGATGTGATTAATCGTTGCAATACGGTCGTCTATTACGCGCCCTCAGTTGCAGAAAAAGACCCGAATTTCACGCAGTCAGAGTTGTCAGCGACAATTGCCGAGGTGTCTGCACTGCGAGATCTTTGCTATTTCTATCTGATTCGTGCATTTAGGGACGTGCCTTATACCACAGTACCCTATCTTGATGATACACAAAAGATGGATCAACCAGCGGTGAAGTTTAACTTGGTACTTGACAGCTTGATCATGGACTTGGAAAAGGTGCAATACGATGCACTGAAGAAATACCCCGAGACCAAGACCTATTACCAAAAAGGCCGTATCACGCAGGATGCCATCCATGCCATGCTTTGCGAAATGTATCTTTGGAAACAGGACTATGCGAATGCTGTGAGATATGCTGACATGGTGATTGAGTCATTGACTTCTGACTATGAGGACAAACTCAATAGGCGTGGAGGGTCTATCTCAAGTACAGAACAGTTGATGGATGGTTATCCACTCATTAGTGATAAACCATCGTCGGGAAGCCAATATGGTGATGCATTCAATAGTATTTTTTACTCAGGCAATAGCCGTGAGAGTATCTTGGAACTCATTTTCATGGAAAACGATAACATGCCTTCCAATGCGGCAGTTAGTGTTAGATATGGCAACGACAGGACCTACCCTGGCTTTGTGAAACCTGCTGACTTTATCGGCTCTGACGTGAAAGATGAGTTGTATGCCGTCTATTTGACTAAGTATGACACCCGTTATTATGAGAATGTCCAGGCTATCGGCTCTTCTGACTATGGTATTAATAAATATGTGTCATCTGCCTATCTCGACGTGTCAAGTTCTGACTACAAGACATCGTATGGGAGTAGGGCAGCGGATGGTTATTGTCATTCCAATTGGATTTTGTATCGTCTTACTGACGTGATGCTCATGAAGGCAGAGGCATTGGTGGAAATGGTCAATAATGACGATACTACCGCCATCGGTAAGGCCAATAACGACAGCCTCCTCGTGAAAGCGTACAACATCGTGAACACCATCAGCAAACGTTCCAATTGTGCCACGACCAACCCAAACATCAAGTATGACTCATACAGTAGTAAGAATCAGATGGCCAACCTCGTGATGGACGAGCGGCAGAGGGAATTGATGTTTGAGGGCAAGAGATGGTTTGACCTTGTTCGCCGTTCACTTCGTGAAGGCAATACCAACTATTTGATTTCTGCCGTCATGCGCAAGGGTTCCGATAATGCCAGTGTCACGCAGAGTAAGCTTGCCAGGATGGACGCCATCTTCTGGCCATACCATAAGGATGAGTTAAAGGTGAATTCCAATTTGAAGCAGAATCCAGCCTTTGGCAGTGGCGAGAACAACTCTTATTCCAAGAATTAGTATCATAACAATTATACTAACGAAAGAAAGGAAACATGAATATGAAGAAGTTTAAATATTTTTTGATAACGGTGGCTGTTGCCTGGGTTGTGGGTATGACAACAGGCTGTTCCGACGAGCCAGATGCCTCCAACTATTACACGTTTACGGGCGTGATGATGAGTGAATATCTGAAGGAGAACCCAGACTTCAGCGAGTTTGCAGCCATCGTTGAGCGGGCGGACATGATGGATTTGCTCTCCGCATACGGCCATTACACTTGTTTCGCCCCGACCAACGAGGCTTTCCAGAGATATTACCAGAAGCGGGGTATCAGGTCTATCGATGACTTGACAGATGCCGATTGCGACACCCTCGCCCGTACCCACCTTGTTGGGAACATGTATGCCACCTCAGAGATGAACGACGGTGTGTTGACAACCGCCAACATGAATCGCCGATACATTGAGGTGTCTCACGATTTGGACAGCGATAGCAATGCCGTGGTGTTCCTCAATCGCTCCGCCCACATCATCTTCGAACTGCAAGACGACTCCGTGGAGAATGGTATCATGCAGCCCGTGACAGAGGTGTTGGAGAGCAGTAACCGCATGTTGCCAGACGTGATGCGTACCAATCCCAGAATCTCTTTGTTCTATTCTGCCCTCGTGGCAACGGGTCTGGTGGACTCGTTGTATAAGTTCCGTGATGATAGCTATAATGCTAAGGACTATCCTCGTTATAAGTACACTTCGCACGTGAATAAGGAGACGGCAACTGCCCCCGATGAGAAGAAATATGGGTTCACGGCTTTCGTGCCGACAGACTCAGTGCTGAATACTCTATATGGCATCACCACGTTGGAGCAACTCTACCAAAAGGCTTGCGAGATTTATGATGCCACTTATCCAGAGGATGCCAGCTCTGAAGCCCATGATTATGCCAATTTGACGGACAGGAGGAATCCTTTGAACCGCTTTGTCGCCTACCACATCCTTGATCGTGACGTGAAGGGTTGGAACTATCTGACACCGTTAAACGACATTGGCATTATCACCACATTGATGAACCCCGTCGACTGGTATGAGACGTTGCTGCCCCATACAATGATGAAATTTGAACGCCTGACGGTACGTAAGTTCGCAGGTACGAGTACGGTGGGACAAAGATACATCAATCGCCGCTATGATGATGACTATCAAATCCTTGGTTCACAGGTGGAGCGTTCCATCGAGAAGGAGTATACACAGGATGCACTTAACGGTCGTTATTTCTATATCGACGACATTGTTGCATTTAGTGAGACCACTCGCGACATCGTGCATAACACTCGCATCCGCATGGACTTCTCGACCATCTTCCCTGAGCTGATGACCAATGACATCCGCCAGAACGGTAACCCGAAATACCAAGACCCAGACTTTGATGAGACTGCAAAGTATGGACGAAACTTTTATTTCCCCGATGGATTCTTGAAGAACGTCAAGTGTGCGGGTTATTTCATCTATCGCCGTCCACACGACTATTATGATTGCTATGAGGGCGACGAGATGAACCTCTTTGGTAATTACGATATCACATTCAAGATTCCACCAGTGCCATACGAAGGTGAATGGCAGGTGCGTATGGGATATGCACAGGAGCCGACGCGCGGTATCGCGCAGGTCTATTTTGATGGTAAACCACAAGGAATACCCCTTGATATGACCATTGCGCTCAATGACGCTTCCATCTTGGGTTCGTCTTGGGTGGGTGACTATACCAACATGACAACCACGGAATTATCTGAGGATCAGAAGATCTTGAAAAACAAAGGTTATTACCGTGGTGCAGCAGGTGGGTATCGTTACAATGGAGCAGGTGGTACTACAACGACGGTGTTTGCCACACAGCAACAGACATTCCGTATTGTGCTCTGTACTGTCCACATGGATCCTAACCAAGACCATTTCCTTCGCATCCGCAGTGTTTCCTCTAAGATGGGTAATAACAATGAATTCATGCTCGATTATCTCGAATTGGTACCCAAGAGCATTTATGGTGTGACCGATGAGGGACAGATAGAGGACATGCTTTGATGTGTGAAGTCAAGTTTAATTCAAAAATGAATCCAACAAGATGAAAAAGAAGTATTTATATATCAAACAGATGGTCTTCGCCGCAGTGGCAATAGCTATGCTCTGTAATGCTTGTAGCGATGAGTGGGATGACCATTATGATAGGAACGATGCGTCGATGGTGAATAGCGGGACATTGTGGAATGCTATCACCGCTGATGGCAACTTGAGCAACTTTGCACGGGTCGTGGAGGGTTGTGGCTACAGTGCAATCCTCAATGGCAGTCAGACATTCTCGGTTTTCGCACCCACTAACGACCGCCTCACCTCTGCACAGGCTGACAGCTTGATAGCAGCGTTCAATGCGCAGAAAGGCAATGGGGTGAGTAGTGATGACAATACTGTGGTGAGACAGTTTCTGCAAAACCACATCTCTCTGTATAAGCACCCTGTGTCGAGCCTTACCAACGACTCTATCATGCTGATGAACGGCAAGTATGCCGTGCTGACACCAAATGCCATTGACGATAGGCCTTTCCTGACAAAGAATACCCTTTATGACAATGGTGTGTTGTTCACCCTCGCTGACCAAATCAAGTATTTCCCCAATGTCTTTGAATATTTGGGTCTTGATAGTGACCTTGATAGCGTGTATAATTTTATCAATAGTTACAGTGAATATGTGTTCCAACCATCCATGAGTGTCCCTGGAGGCATCGTTGATGGTCGAACGATTTACTTGGACTCTGTGACGGTGTTGAATAATATTCTCTTCAATTCGCTTGGTGATATTAATTCCGAGGACAGTACTTATTGGATGGTGGCTCCTGTGAATGACGAGTGGAACAAATTGGTGAGTGAATATACCGATTACTTCAACTACGCCAATAACGTTGCCAAGTATGATTCCATGCAGTATGCCAATGCACGGTTAGCTGTTGTGAGGGGTACTATCTTCAGTAGGACAGAGAATCCCGATGAGGCTTTTGCCGACTCGGCAGTTTCTACCTCTGCCTTGAGCTATACCTCTCGCCGCTTATTGGAAGAAGACCCATATTACATCTTCTATAAGCCTTTTGCTCCTGGTAATATCTTCGATGGTACAGAAGACATTGTTTGTAGTAATGGTCATGTGCGTAAGGCTAAAACCTTAAACATTGACAATCACAACACATTCCTCCAGACAATTAAGGTGGAGGCGGAGCAAGTGTTTTACCAAGATACCATCCAGGATGCAGAGGAGCCGCTGCTCATCCGCAGGGTGACATCCGACAATCCTTTCTATGACAAGATTTCTGGCAATGCTTTCGTTGACGTGACTCCTAAGACATCTTCCACCAACCCCTTGGTACGGTTTAATATCCCCGATGTCCTCTCGAATGTGGGTTATGACATTTATGCTGTGATGGCACCGTATGCTGCCTTTGATACGTTGGCATCGCACCAGCAACGTCTTCCCAATGCGTTCCGTCCCCTCTTCAGGGTGACAGACCAAAACGGAAAGATGGGTGATAGGACAATCACGAAGACCTATTACACCGCTTCTGATGAGAATGGTGAGACGAATGTGGTCGATACGGTATTGATTCAGAGCAATTACACCTTCCCTACTTGTTCGTATGGACTCACTGAACCGCAGTTGAAGTTGCAAATCAGAAGTACGGTGACAAGTAGGCAGACCTCCATCTATTCACGTACCTTGCACATTGACTGTTTCCTCTTCGTGCCGCACGTTGAGGCGACAGAGCCGAATAATGTCAAGAGAAATAACAAATAACCCTTTAGAACTTATACGCAATGAAAAAATATGTAATAGTTTGCCTGTCCTTCCTCATGTTTGGCACGACAGCCGTCGTGGCTCAGGACGATGAGGGAGAAATTCTGGAAGTGAGAAAACCAGTGAAGCCGACGGCAGTGAAAAAACAATATCCAACACGTGTAGTCAAGGGTCGTGTCATCAACGGTACGTCCAAAAGTCCCATCTCGGGTGCGATTGTTCGTGTTGGCGAGGTGGAAGGATATAGTGCCTTGACACATAGCGATGGCACTTATGAAATCAATGTACCTCTCTTTGCCACTTCTCTTGACATCACAGCTCCTGACATGAACATGTCGAAAGTGGGTCTTGTCAAGGATGAGTTACAGCGAGAGGTGTCCCTTTACCCCATTACTTTCAATTCTGAATACCAAAAGGGAACCAATGTCGGGGCAGATGCGTCTGCCACAGACTTCCGCTACTCTAACGCAGTAACCATTGAGGATGAGGTGCAGAAGCGCTTGGGAGCCGATGTGCATACTATTTTACGCAATGGCACTTCTGGTATTGGTGGCGTGATGTTCATGAATGGTCTTAATTCTCTGAACATCAATGCTCAACCGCTTATCGTGATAGATGATGTCATCTTTGACCAACAGTACGGACGCTCGGTGTTGCATGAGGGTTTCTATAATGACATCCTCGCCAATATCAGTCCTACTGACATCGAGAATGTCACGGTGATGCGCAACGGGACAGCCCTCTATGGTGCCAAGGGAGCCAATGGTGTAATTCTTATTACCACACGTCGCAACCATAGTATGGCAACACGTATCACAGCCAGTCTCTCGGGAGGCGTGACTTTGGAGCCGAAATTCCTTGATGTGATGAATGCTACGCAATACAAGAGCTATGCCTCAGACATGTTGCAAAGCGTTGACACTGAAATCCATGACTTCAAGTTCCTCAATGAGGATCCCTCCTATTATTATTATCCGCAGTATCACAACAACACCGATTGGAAGGATTTGGTTTACCGTACAGCATTCACCCAAAACTATAGTATTAATGTGGAGGGTGGTGACGATGTGGCTGATTATAATCTGTCCCTTGGCTATGTGAAGAACCAGAGCGTGTTGGAATATAATAATCATAGTCGCCTAAATATTCGTTTCAATGCGGATATCGGTTTGACGGAGAAGCTCAGCGTCCGTTTCGATGCCTCCTTTGCTAACCAGACGCGTGACATTCGCAATGATGGTGCCCCTGATGATTATGTGGAGGGTACGCCTACATCGCCTTCTTTCCTCGCTTACGCTAAGAGTCCTATGTTGAGTCCTTATACATACGCCAATGGCGTGTTGTCTGACAGCTATGTTGACATCACTGATGAGAATTATCTCGATGAAGCTTTAGCGGAATACTCCAACTACAATTACAAGTTGGCAAACCCCCTCGCTGTGAATGAATATAGCGAGGCAGAAAATAAGAATCGTTTTGAGAACTCTATGGTGAATCTCTCTGTGACACCAAAGTTCCAATTCAATTCCCATCTGTCTTTGAGTGAGCATTTCAGCTACAATTTGGTGAACACGAATGAGAAGTTCTATATTCCCATCAATGGTGTTCCCAGCTATTACGTGTCGAGTGTGAACGCCTATCGTGAGAATGAGGTTCGCTCGTTGGCAGCCAAGCAGAATTCCGTGATGAGTGATACCAGAATTGATTGGCACAATCGCTATTCTGCACATGCCATCCATCTCTTTGGTGGTGTGCGCATCAATTGGGAGGGGTATACACTCAATTCTCAGTTGGGTTACAATACGGGTAATGACAAGACCCCATTCATGAGTTCGAACTTGCTCAACGCACAAACCACTGGTATCAACGACAACTGGAATTCTATTGCTTGGTATGCCCAAGCCAACTATAACTATCTCCAGCGTTACTATTTACAAGCCAACCTGACAGTAGAATCTTCGTCACGCTTTGGTGTCGATGCAGACAACTCCCTCAAGTTGTTTGATGCGGCATGGGGTATCTTCCCTGGTGTGCAGGCTGCTTGGGTTGTGAGCAATGAACCTTGGTTTGCTGGCTTGCGTGGTATCAATTATCTGCGTCTGAATGTTGGCTATGACATTAGCGGAAACGATGATCTCGATTATTATGCCGCACGTAGTTATTTCCGTGCCAGCAGGTTCTTGGATGACATATCGGGATTGTCTTTCGACAATATTGGTAATACCAATCTGCAATGGGAAACCACAAGGCGTTTCAGCGCGGGCTTTGAGACCAATGTCATCAACAACCGTCTCAACGTGAGGTTTAATTACTTCAATAGCACCACCGACCATCTCCTTACTTATCAGACTTTGGGATACCTCTCTGGTCTTGAGCGCAATTGGAGCAATGGTGGTAAGATGAAGAATGAGGGATTTGATGTGACGGCCATCGCCAAGGTTCTCTCCCTAAAGAATTTCCAATGGGAGTTGGGTGCCAGCATGGGACACTATGTCAACAAGATCACGAGTCTTGCTTCCAGCAACGGCTACTTTGATACATCTGTCTATGGTGCGACTGTCCGTACGGAAGTGGGGCATTCTGCCAATATGTTCTACGGGTATAAGGTGGTTAAGGATGCCACGAGCCCAGAGGGCGTATTCACGACGAGTGAGAATGCCAATGCTACCAACCTCTATGTGATGGCAGAGAATGGTATTGACAGAAACTATTTCAAGGCAGGTGACATACATTTTGAAGATCGTAATGGAGACGGACAAATAACAGATGCCGACCGTACTTTTATTGGTGACCCCAATCCCGACATCTATGGTAACATCTTCACGTCGCTTTCGTACAAACGATTCAAGCTTGATGTCAACTTTAATTATTGCCTTGGCAACGATGTGTATAATTATATGAGGAACCAATTGGAGAGCGGTAGCCGTTTCATGAACCAGACTTCTGCCATGACAAGAGCTTGGCAGACAGAGGGACAGGTGACGGATATTCCCAAGGTGACATTCCAAGATCCGATGGGAAACGGTCGTTTCAGTGACCGATGGATTGAGGATGGCAGCTACCTCCGTCTCAAGACAGTGACGTTGAGTTACAACCTCCCCGTACACTCCACCTATTTCCAAGGCTTCCAGTTCTGGATTCAGGGTAACAACTTGTTGACTTTCACCAAGTACCTTGGCTCTGACCCAGAGTTCTCCATGACTTCAAGCGTCCTCGGACAGGGCATCGACCTCGGTCAACTGCCGCAGTGCCGTAGCATTGTCGCAGGTATTAAGATTAATCTTTGATATGCCGACGTGTTGATGAGTTGTAACAATGAATATTGAATGACAAACTATGATTTATAAAAGTATGAAACGAAATATATTCAAGGCATTCCCTGCTTTTGCTATGATGCTCCTGTTGGCATCGTGTAGTGACTTCTTTGACCAAGAGTCCGACCATGTTATCTATGCCGACAAGGGACATTTAGGCAACGCCACCGATACGATTTATTCTGTTATGGGCATCTTGAACAAGATGCAAGTCATCTCCGACCGTACCATCCTCCTTGGGGAAGTGCGTGGCGACTTAATGGACATTAATGACTATACTCCCGCTGACCTGCGTGATGTAGCGTGTTTTGACATTGGCGATGATAACATCTATAACTCGCCACGCGATTATTATGCCATCATCAACAACTGCAATTATTTCATTGCACATGCTGACACGGCATTGAAGAACAATCGCAATGAGTATATCTTCAAGAGGGAATATGCGGCAGTCAAGGCTTTCCGCGCATGGACATATCTGCAATTGGTACTCAATTATGGGCAGGTTCCTTTTGTAACTGACCCCATCCTCTCCAGTGCTGATGCCAATAAGGATTATCCGATGAAAGGCATTCAGGAGGTTTGCGACTACTTCATTAGCGATATTCAGCCATACGCTACAATAGAAACCCCTCGCTACGGCACTATCCGCAGTAATGATTCGAGACTCTTCTACTTCCCCATCTATATCCTTCTGGGTGACTTGAACCTATGGGCGGGGCATTATGAGGAGGCTGCCCTCAATTATTATCGCTATCTTGCCACCCGAAATGGTACCAACTCAGCCTATCCCACATCTACTCTCAGCATTTCTTGGTCAGCCACAGACTCGCATTGGAGAAACACAAGTGACAGTTGGAGTACCAATTCTTTCTCGAATGAGCGTTATAATGATAATTCGGAGTTGATAACCATGATACCTGGCGACTCCATCCCTTCCGAGGGTAATTATAGCGAGTTGCGCAACATCTTCAATGGTCTCAACAATGAGGACCATGCCATGTTGAAACCTTCTCAGTTCATGTTCGACCTCTCCGCAGCCCAGCAGTATTGCTATCTTACCTCAGCTAACGACGTTGTTTATGCACCACAGGGGCTGGATGACTTCCAATCTGGTGACCTTCGTTTGAGCTCCATATACAATAAGTGGAAGACGAGTACTTCTGGTAATACTATTATCATCTCTCGAAGGTCTAACGAGGACAATTATTATATCTCGAAGTACGCCACCCGCAATGTGCATATCTATCGCCGTACGATGGTTTACCTTCGTTTGGCAGAGGCATTGAACCGTGCAGGTTATCCGCGCTTTGCCTTCGAGATATTGAAGAATGGTGTCAACAACAGGCAGATTGAGAATGAGGTAATTCCTTATTACACTGCCGATAGCGTTAAGCTTCGCCAATTTGATTTCCCCAACAACTACTATGTGTTGCGGTCGCGTAGTAATCAGACATCGGAGAACACCATGGGCATCCATGCGCATGGTTGTGGTTGGTCATCGCTTGATGACAATTACGTGTTGCCCGATGACACGTTGATTACTGACTCTCTCATGCGTCGTGACTACCAGATTGAGAAGGTAGAAGATCTCATCATGGAAGAGGAGGCTCTGGAGTTCGCGTTTGAAGGCTATCGTTTCTATGACCTCATGCGTGTCGCCATGCGCCGTAACGACCCCT
>JAFYZV010000190.1 GCA_017548525.1 Prevotella sp. | reverse complement strand
CTTTGTTTCGTATTTTTCGGAACGTTTGGCAAGGCTGTCGCCGCCTATGTAGCATGTATCGGATTCAAACTACCCATGTCTTCAGGACACATGATGTTTGGTTTGACATGTGCCCATGCCGCTGGTGCCATCGCCATGGTGATGGTGGGCATGGAGACGGAGGTGGCTCCTGGCGTTTCATTGGTCAATGATGATATCCTCAATGGCGTGGTGATGATGATCCTCTTCACGTGTGTTATCTCCACTCTCGTGACAGAACGCTCGGCGCAACGCATCGTTTTGCGTGACAAAGATTTGGTTCCTGATGCGGGAATTAAGAACGATGACGAGAAATTCCTCATCCCTGTGAAATATCCCGAGTATGCCAACAACCTCATAGACCTCGCCACCGTCATGCGCAATGCCAAGCTCAACCGTGGCTTTGTGGGGCTGAACGTGGTGTACGACGATGAGAACATGCTGAAAAACCAAGAGCGTGGGCAACAGTTATTGGAGCAAGTGACACAATACGCTGCGGGCTTCGACGTGCGTATGCAGACGCAAGTGCGCATCGCCGCCAATATTGCCAACGGCATCAAACATGCCTTCAAGGAGTTCAAGGCATCGGAAATCATCATCGGAATGCACACCCACCAGGACGTATCGCCTAAGTTCTGGGGACAGTTCCACCAAAGCCTGTTCAACGGATTGAGCCGCCAAATCATCATGGCTCGTATCATGCAACCGCTGAATACCCTACGGATGATTCAAGTTTGTATCCCTTCCAGGGCTCAATATGAAGTGGGATTTTACAGATGGTTGGAACGGCTGTCGCGCATGGCGAGGAATTTGGATTGCCGCATCAATTTCCATGGGCGAAAAGACACGCTTGACCTCATTGAAGAGTATATCAAAACAAAACATGGAGGCATCCGTTCTTCCTTCACAGAAATGGAACACTGGAACGAGTTGCCACAATTGGCGGGCACTATCGCAGCAGACCATATCTTCGTGGTGGTTACGGCGCGTAAGGGTTCGCTATCGTATAAAGCCGCCATGGATCGTTTACCCGAGGAATTGACCAACTATTTCAGCGGCACGAACATGATGATTATCTTCCCTGACCAATATGGTGATGCGATGGATGGGATGACATTTGCCCAGCCACAACATACGGAGGAACAGAGTGCATACATGACCATCCGCGAATGGATTTACAAACTGATACATCGAATGACATGATAGACATTAAGGACATTAAAAAAAGTTTTGGAACATTACAGGTGTTGAAAGGAATCGACCTGCATATCGACAAGGGCGAAGTGGTGAGCATCGTGGGGCCCAGCGGTGCCGGCAAGACCACCCTCTTGCAAATCATTGGCACCCTTGACAAGCCTGACAGCGGCACCATCATCGTGAATGACATCGACGTAAGCAAGCTGAACGCCAAGGAAATCAGCGACTTTCGCAACAAGCATATCGGCTTCGTGTTCCAATTCCACCAACTTCTCCCTGAATTTACCGCTTTGGAAAACATCATGATTCCCGCTTTCATCGCTGGGAAGTCACACCGTGATGCCAAGGCGAGAGCTGAGGAATTGTTAGCTTTTATGGGATTGGAGGATCGTGCCACCCACAAACCCAACGAATTATCGGGCGGTGAGAAACAACGGGTTGCCGTAGCGAGGGCTTTGGTAAACCACCCTGCCGTCATCTTGGCAGATGAGCCAAGCGGTAGCCTTGATTCACAAAACAAGGCGGAGTTGCACCAACTGTTCTTCGACCTACGCGATAAGTTTGGGCAGACTGTCGTCATCGTCACCCACGATGAGGAATTGGCAAGTATCACAGACCGCACCATTCACCTCAAGGATGGTATGATAGAAACCATGAATAATGAGTTAGAAGTAAAATAGAGTAGTTAAAGAGAAAGAACATAATCAACTATTGCTATGATAAAGATAGGAGACTACAACCATTTGGAGATTGTCAAGGAGGTGGACTTTGGTCTCTACCTCGATGGGGAGGAGTTAGGCGAGATTCTTTTGCCCAAACGTTATGTACCCGAAAAATATGAGATGGGTGATGTGTTGAAGGTATTTGTTTACTTAGACAATGAGGAACGACTCGTGGCGACAACGGAGACACCTTTATGCAAGGTGGGCGACTTTGCCTATTTGGAGGTGGCATGGGTCAACCAATACGGTGCTTTTTTGAAATGGGGTTTGATGAAAGACCTCTTCTGCCCCTTCCGTGAGCAGAAGAAAAAGATGCAAGTGGGTGAGTCATATATAGTATATGTGTACATCGACGAAGAGACTTACCGCATCGTGGCATCCGCCAAAGTGGAAAAATTCCTTGACGAGGAAGAACCAGAATACGAAAGGGGGGAGGAGGTTGACGTGTTGATATGGCAGAAAACCGATCTCGGCTTCAAGGTCATCGTTGACAACAAATATGGCGGACTCATCTACGATGGGCAGATATTCAAGCGTATACACACGGGCGACCGCATGAAAGGCTATGTCAACCAAGTCCGCGAGGATGGCAAGATAGACATTTCCCTGCAACCCACGGGGCGCAAGCAGACCCTCGACTTCTCTGCCACGCTCATGCAATACCTACGAGAGCATGACGGATTCTGTGATTTGGGCGACAAGAGCGATGCCGAGGACATCAAGTACCGTTTCCATGTGAGCAAGAAAACCTATAAGAAAGCCATCGGTGAGCTATACAAAAGACGATTAATTGCCATTACCGACGAGGGTATTCAATTGCTACGAAAAGGAAATAGGGGGAGAAGAAGATAAGCCCATACCCTTTTCATCTTTACGAATAATCAACAAATAAACAACAAAGCAATACTATGGGATTGGGAAAATGGATTGGGGGCTTCCTTGGTTTCGTCTCCGCAGGACCTTTGGGGGCGTTGGTAGGGCTGTTCATTGGGTCTCTGTTCGACTCCATGTCAGACTTCCACATCCTCAATGATAGCGGAAGCCAAGGTTATGATGGGTACCAACAAGACAACGACTACCAACAGACAGGCTATTCACGGCAACAACAATATGAGGGACAGCGCAACTCGTTCCTCTTCTCCCTGCTCACCCTCGCCTCGTATGTCATCAAGGCAGATGGAAAGGTGATGCACTCAGAGATGGAATTGGTGCGAAATTTCCTCCGTCAAAACTTCGGTGACATTGCCGTACAACAAGGGGAACAGATTCTTTTGAAGCTCTTTGACCACCAAAAGCAAGTAGGCGAGGCAGCATTCAGGACAACCATCCGCAGTGCGTGCCAGCAAATCGCACAGAACATGGACTATTCCCAGCGGCTGCAACTGCTCAGTTTCCTCGCGATGATTGCACAGGCAGACGGCAATGTACACCCTAAGGAAATCTTGGCAATACGGGAAATCGGGCAAAACATGTCGATTTCGCAACAGGATGTCGACTCCATCCTCAACCTCCGTGATGGCGCAGACAGCCTTGAGGCGGCATATAAGGTGCTTGGTATCACAAAAGACGCCACAGACGACGAGGTAAAAGCTGCCTATCGCAAGATGGCATTGAAGCACCATCCTGACAAGGTCGCCACTCTTGGCGATGACGTGCGCAAGGCAGCAGAAAAGAAATTCCAGGAAATCAACGATGCAAAGGACAAGATTTACAAGGCTCGTGGTCTCTAACTTTAAACATATCTATCGTATGCGGAAACAGACAATCATCACATTACTTGCCATCTCCACGACAATGATGGCACAACGGACTCCCACAATGGGATGGAGTTCGTGGAACACGTTTGCCCTCAACATCAACGAGGACTTAATCAAACAACAAGCCGATGCTATGCACCAAACGGGATTGCAAAAGGCAGGGTTTAAGTACGTGAACATCGATGACGGCTATTGGGATGGTCGTGGAGATGACGGGAATCTACGGGTCAACAAGAAACTTTTCCCCAACGGGATGCGAGCTTTGGTGGACTATATCCACTCGCTTGGACTGAAAGCGGGCATTTATAGCGATGCGGGTGACTGCACCTGTGGCTCTGGCACCAAGAATGCGTGGGGTCGCAACGTGGGATTTGCGGGCTATGAGGAGCGCGACTGCAAGCTTTACTTCATAGATTGGGATTTCGACTTCATCAAAGTGGACTATTGCGGTGGCAACCACATGAAGCTTGACGAGCGTGAGCAATACACGAAAATCTCAAATGCCATCAAAAACTGTGGCAAGAAAGATGTAGTGTATAATATGTGTCGATGGGCTTTCCCTGGTACATGGGGCGCTGAGGTGGCAGACTCTTGGCGTACCACAGGCGACATCAATGACTCATGGCGGTCGGTGAGGAATATTCTTGCCGAGAATCTCTACCTCTCTGCCTATTGCCATGACGGTCATTACAATGACATGGACATGCTGGAAGTGGGACGATCAATGTCTGAGATTGAGGACGAGACGCACTTCGGTATGTGGTGCATCATGTCTTCGCCCTTGCTGATAGGGTGTGACATGTCGAAGATCAAACCCTCTGCATTGAAGTTGATGACCAATGCCGACCTCATTGCTTTGAACCAAGACCCATTGCATCTACAGGCATACGTGGCAGACAAGCAAGGTGAATGTTTCATCCTTGTGAAAGACATCAAGAAACAGAACGGCAAGGAACGTGCTTTCGCCATCTACAATCCTTCTGATGAAGAACAAACGGTCAAACTTGACTTCGAGACCATCGACCTTGGAGGTAACGTGCAACTTTATGATTGCATGAAACAAACGCCGTATGCCTATGACCGTGGACCTGTGACCTTTACCGTTCCTGCACACGGCACGAAAATCTTCCGTGCCAAAGGGAAGAAACGATTGCTACGGACGCGCTACGAAGCAGAGACGGCTTGGTTGAGCAAATATCAAGAACTGCGCAACAACGTACAGGCAGAAACAGCCATCTATGGGACAAATGAGAAAGCAACGGGCGGCTATGTGGCTCGTTTTCTTGGAAAGAATGCCGACAACGATTTGCAATGGCAGCATGTACGGATGAGGAAAGCTTGTCGTTATACGATAACTATCGGTTGTTTCTCTGGTGAGGAACGTGAGATGGATGTGTATGTCAATGGGAAATTCGTCAAGACATTGAAAGTTTCCGCCCGTGATTGGAATGAGCGTCAAACCGTCAGTGTTGATGTGGACTTGAAGAAAGGCGACAACGTGATTCGCCTTGCCAATGCACGTGGTTGGATGCCTGATATTGACGGAATGGAGATAAGTTATGATTTAAAACGCATGATTCTTCTTTAATGATGTAATAAATCACAAAAGCCAACGAGCGACGAACAGGATTTGTTTGTCGCTCGTTGGCTTTATGAATGTTGTTCTTGGATAATCGTTGTCTTGAAACGAGACTGATAACACTTAATCTTCGGTATTCTCCGGCACATCAGGCGTGG
>JAFYZV010000189.1 GCA_017548525.1 Prevotella sp. | reverse complement strand
TCACCGCCAAAGAAGGGTACCCATTCTGGCCATGTGCTGACAATCAATGGGAAATAGAACATATCTACCACCTTGCCCATCAGTACAGGAGCGTACCCTGTGCCAAACGGGACGAGATAAGAGGTGTAAAAAGGTGACGAATTACTGAATATCAAACCATAGAAAATCGAGTCGAAGAGGTTGCCAAGGGCTCCCGCCATGATGACCGACAAGACCACCACATAACCCGTGCGATGCTTTCGGCATATCGTGCGGTAGATATAATACCCGATGGCACTAATGGCAAACAGACGGAACAGGCTTAAGACAAGCTTATTGAAAAAGGTCATTCCGAATGCCATACCATTGTTCTCCACAAAGTCGATGAAGAACCAATCGGTTATCCGTATCGACTCACCAAGGCATAGATGCGTCTTGACCTCAATTTTAATCACCTGGTCGATAATAACCAATACCACGACTATCAGGCACGCCAACCAGCCATCTGCCCTTTTCCCTCTCCCTTCGTTCATTTCTTCGCTTGTTGCATCTTAGAAGAGACACTCAACGTGGCATGGGGCACGGCGCGAAGTCGCTCCTTCGGAATCAGCTCTCCCGTGATGCGGTCAATGCCGTAGGTCTTGTTCTCGATGCGCATGAGAGCGGCTTCCAATCCCTGGATGAATTTCTGCTGGCGGTAGGCCAGTTGCATCAACTCCTCCTTGGATTGCGCCATGCTACCCTCTTCCAACGCCTTATACGTGGGCTGGGTGTCATCCACATCGTTACCATCGGCATTCGTAATCTGGCGCATCATGGCATCGTAGTCTCTACGAGCCAATTTAATTTTCTCATTGATGATAGCGCGGAACTCTTCCAGTTCCTCATCACTATAACGTTTTCTTTCTGACATGGGTATTTAGATTAAGTTTTGCTTATTTGTATATGTAGGTTGAAGTCATCAAACTCCATCATTACACCGTCATTCTCTGCAACGGTAATGCTGTCGGCAAGCACCTGAGCCTTGATGAAGTCGCCAAAATGAGCTACGGCAGCCTCGACTTGGGCATTCGGCTCCACAACAACATCGATGCGGTCGGTAATCTCAAGGCCTGTCTCCTTGCGCAATTTCTGGATGCGGTTAATCAACTCACGTGCCATACCCTCGTTGCGAAGCTCATCGGTCAATTCTATCTCCAATGCCACAGTTAGATTACCATCATTTGCAACGAGCCATCCAGGAATGTCGTCACTAAAGATTTCCACATCTTCTTTCTCAATAGTGATGTCTTGGCCTTCGATATTCAGTGGTAGGAAGCCTGTGTTCTCCAAGGTGGCAATGTCCTCTTGTGAAATCGCATTCATATAGGCGGCGATGCCTTTCATGAGCTTACCGAATTTCTTACCCAAGGTGCGGAAGTTGCACTTTACCTTCTTCACCAACATGCCACTGCCTTCGACGAAACGTAACTCCTTAACATCCACCTCGTGCAGAATCAAGGACTTAACGGCATCGATACGAGCCTTCTGTTTCTCGTCGGTCACGGGAACCATGATGGCTTGCAGGGGTTGCTTCACCTTAATGTTCACCTTGCGGCGCAATGCCAACACCATGGATGAGATACGTTGTGCCATGTCCATCTGAGCCTCTAACTCCTTGTCAATCATGGCAGTATCAGCCATGGGGAATCGGTCGAGATGCACACTCTCCTTCTCGCCCAGTAGGTCAAGATAGAGGCGGTCGGCATAGAAAGGAGCAAACGGTGCCATCAGCTTGGCGACGGTCATCAAGCAAGTATAGAGTGTCTGGTAGGCTGACAGTTTGTCATCGCTCATCTCCTTACCCCAGAAACGCTTGCGGTTGAGACGCACATACCAGTTACTTAGGTCGTCATTGACAAAAGCATCTATCAATCTTCCTGCCCGCGTTGGGTCATATCCATCCATCTCGCGTTCTACGTCCTCAATCAAAGAGTTCACCTTCGACAGAATCCATCGGTCAATCTCAGGTCGCTGACCTACCTCGTCGGCACACATGGAAGGCTCAAAGCCATCCACATTGGCATACATGGCAAAGAAGCTATAGGTATTATATAATGTGCCGAATAGCTTACGACGACATTCATCTACACCCTCGGGGTCAAACTTCAGGTTGTCCCAAGGCTCGGAGTTGGTCATCATATAGAATCGCACGGGGTCTGCCCCATATTTGCCAATCATCTCGAAGGGGTTGGTTACGTTGCCCAAGTGTTTCGACATCTTATTTCCTTTGGCATCGAGAACGAGACCCGTGGAGATGACATTCTTGAAAGCCACGGAGTCGAAAACCATTGTGGCGATGGCATGGAGCGTGAAGAACCAACCGCGAGTCTGGTCTACACCCTCATTGATGAAGTCGGCGGGAAATGCCAAGCGGCTATCTATACCCTCCTTGTTTTCAAAGGGATAGTGTACTTGCGCATAGGGCATGGAGCCTGAGTCAAACCAAACATCAATCAAGTCGCTCTCACGCTTCATGGGCTTGCCGCTCTCGCTCACCAAAACGATATGGTCCACGTAGGGACGATGCAAGTCTATCTTGTCATAATTCTCCTGCGAATAGTCACCAGGCACAAATCCCTTGTCCTTCAAGGGATTACTCGACATGATACCAGCGGCAACCGATTTATCTATTTCTTCATAAAGCTGTTCGATGCTGCCGATACAAACCTCCGCCCCATCCTCGTCTCGCCAGATGGGAAGCGGCGTTCCCCAGAAGCGTGAACGGGAGAGATTCCAGTCATTGAGGTTTTCCAACCAATTGCCAAATCGTCCTGTTCCCGTGGATTCGGGTTGCCAATTGATGGTCTTATTGAGTTCCACCATGCGCTCTTTCCGCGCCGTGGAACGGATGAACCACGAGTCAAGGGGATAATAAAGCACGGGCTTGTCGGTGCGCCAGCAATGGGGATAGTTGTGGACATGCTTCTCTATTTTGAGTGCCACACCCTCTTGTTTCATCTCCATACAGATGACGATGTTCAGGTCTTCAGCCTTGTTGGCAGCCTTCTCGTCATATTTGCCATCGACATTGAACTCTGGCTTGTAGGCATTCTTCACAAAGTCGCCCGCATGGTTGGCATAACCCTCTGAAACACATGCTTTCTTGAAGTTGTCATCCAATTCGTCGATGACATAATACTTGCCCTCCAAGTCCACCATCGGACGTGTCTCGCCTTTTTTATTAATAAGGTATAAAGCGGGTACATGGGCATCCTTGGCAACCTTGGCATCGTCAGCACCAAACGTGGGGGCGATATGAACGATACCCGTACCATCCTCCGTGGTCACATAGTCACCAGGAATCACGCGGAAAGCACACTCTTCCATCTCCACGAAACGATCCTTACCCGTCTCGCCGACAAACACTTTCTCTGGATGAGTAGCTGCATATTCATGGACGTAGGCAGGAGCATTGTCATCAATCTTGGCACAAGGCTTCACCCAAGGCATCAACTGGCGATAGCGCAAGCCCAACAAATCCGTTCCTTTATAATGTCCGACAATGCGATAAGGCACAAACTTCTCCCCTTTCTTGTATTCTGGCAATTCATCGCCATCGGTGATGTTACCCTCGGAATTGAAGTAAGCTGCCACACGAGCCTCTGCCATGATGAGTGTTACACGCTCAGCATTGTAGGGATTGTAGGTCTCTATCGCCACATAGTCGATATTGGGTCCCACACAGAGTGCCGTATTCGAAGGCAATGTCCATGGAGTTGTAGTCCAAGCTGTGAAATAAACCTTGCCCCATCCTCTCTCTACTACGGGAGCAAGTATGCCCGCATCACCTTCCAACTCAAACAATCCTGTGACCACTGTGTCCTTTACATCGCGGTAACAACCTGGCTGGTTCAACTCATGGGAACTAAGTCCTGTACCTGCCGCTGGCGAATAGGGCTGGATGGTATATCCTTTATAGAGCAAGCCCTTGTCATACAATTGGCGCAAAAGCCACCACAAGGTCTCAATATACTTGTTGTCGTAAGTGATATAGGGATGGTCAAGATCCACGAAATACCCCATCTTCTCCGTCAACTCGCGCCACTCGGCGGTAAACTTCATCACATTCTCGCGGCACTTGCGGTTATATTCCTCCACGGAAATATACTTTTCGCTATCGTGGTTGTCGATGTCGGCTTTGGTGATGCCCAGGTCTTTCTCCACACCCAACTCCACAGGAAGACCATGGGTGTCCCAACCCGCCTTGCGGTGAACCTGATAACCTTTCATGGTCTTATAGCGATTGAATGTGTCCTTGATGCTTCGCGCCAAGACGTGATGGATGCCCGGATGGCCGTTGGCAGAGGGGGGACCCTCGAAAAACACGAACTGGGGGCATCCCTCCCGTTCACTGATACTCTTTAAGAAAATGTTTTTGCGTTCCCATTCGGCGAGAACTTGGTTATTAATTTCGGTCAAATTCAGACCCTTGTATTCGGCGAATTTCTTTGCCATCGTCCTTGATATAAATGTGTTATAAAGAATCCTTTTTTCAATAATGGATGCAAAGGTAAGAATTTTTCTTAAAAAGACAATAGCTATTTAAGATTATTTATGTAAGCAAAGACACCTGTTGGTTGACGTCATGACAATAAGAGTCAAACCAACAGGTGTCTTTGTAAATCTTATCCTAAGAAGTTAATCGTTGAGCGGAACGGCAAAGTAGCCCTTCTTGCCAGTGGGATAAACACCCTTGATGATGAGAACAGGCTCTTTCGATGTGGAGGCTTCTTTCACGACATCTTGCAAATCCTCCACCGTCTTCATCGCCTCGTCGTTCACCTGACGGATGATAAAGCCCTTCTGTATGCCAGCTTCTTTCATCTTGCCGCCATTCACCTTGATGACCTCAAGACCATAGTTGATTTCCAACTGTTTCTTCTGAGCCTCTGTGATAGGACGGAAGTCGGCACCAAGGACATCCATATCGGCATTCTTCACCACTTTCGTGTTACCCTGGGCGTTCTTCAAGGTGACGGTCTTGCTCTGGCTCTTCTTGTTGTGCAGATAGGTCAAGGAAATCTTATCGCCCGGACGCTTGTTTGCCATGATCTCTTGCAACTCTGCCATCTTCGTGACTTTCTTGCCGTCAACGGATGTGATGACATCGCCTTTCTCCAATCCAGCATCTGCGCCAGCACCATCATCCTCTACCTTTTCTACATAGACACCCTCATTAGTGCCAAGGTCCACTTCCTTGCCTTCCTCTTTCTGCTTGTCAATGTAGTTGTGAACATCACCACCCATGATACCGAGGAGGGCGCGTTGCACGGTTCCGTATTCCTTCAAATCGGCAACCACCTTGTTCATAATCGTCGTCGGGATGGCAAAACCATAACCGATGTTGGTACCCGTCTGCGAGAAAAGCATGGCATTGATACCCACCAACTCACCGCGTGTGTTGACCAAGGCACCACCCGAGTTACCGGCGTTGATGGCGGCATCGGTCTGGATGAACGACTCCACGCCATTGGCACCCAAAGAACGTGCCTTTGCACTGACGATACCAGCCGTCACGGTGTTGTTCAATCCAAGAGGATTACCCACGGCAAGCACCCATTCGCCCACCTTGATGTTATCGCTATTGGTGATGGTGATGGCGGGAAGACTCTTGCCGTCAATCTTGATGAGGGCGAGGTCAGTGGTCTTGTCCGTGCCGATGATACGGGCGGAGAACTCGCGGTTGTCATTCAATGTCACAGTAAGCTCGTCGGCACCCTCCACCACGTGGTTGTTTGTCACGATGTACCCATCATTGCTGATGATGACACCAGAGCCAGTGGCAGTCTTCTTCGGGGTCTGCACCTGCTGCTTACGTGTACCTCCCTGCCCAGGATTGCCAAAGAAACCGAAAGGATCAGAGAAGAAGTCACTAAATGGGTCTTGCACTTCCACGGTCTTAATCTTGGAATTTTGCACATACTTAATATGTACGACCGATGGCAATGCCTTCTCTGCGGCATAAGTCAGGTCAACGGGCTGCCCAGCAACGGTCACAGTGGGGTCTGCCGCATTAACCTTCATAAACGATCCTGCTGACAGTGCCACGGCAACAACGCACATGGCGGCGAGTAAATACTTTGAATACTTTTTCATTTCTTTATTGTTTTAACATTTAAATTAATATTGTTCGTTTTAATTGCTTATATTGATTTATCCAACTGTCTTATATGACTCATTTTTAACTAAATCGTTTAATTGGGTGCAAATATAGGTGCATTTTTTCTTATTCTGACAAAATGTCTCACATCTTTATCCCATTTTAACACTCACTTTTGACATATTAACGGCTCTTAAACACTGAAACTGCCAATTTTACATTCGTTTATACTCCATAGAAACAATATCATCAAAAATAAACATCAAATGTATCATTTTTCATGATTAATGGGGCTTTTGTAGGATAGCGATAACATATTATTAAATCCTCGACGAAGTTTTAATAATCTACGTCGAAGATTATATAATTCACGTCAAAGTTTTATTAATCTACGTCAAGGATTTAATAATATAAGGCTATTTTCCATATTTTCATAGGTTCATAACCTATGGTTATATACCCTTTTGTTACCATAAATTTATCTGTCGCATTCGTTAATATTACCAAATAATATGGAAATGTTTATCTTTTTTCTTACTTTTGCACCGAGAAAGCAGTGTCTCGGCTTGTCGCTGGTGCCTTGGCACGAGAGGAAAGTCCGGGCAGCACAGGGTACTCCACTTCCGAAAATAGAAGCTATTGGCGACAATAGGTGTCGGCAGAAGAAAACAACCGCCACCCTTTGATGGAAGTCTGATGATTGAAAATGAAAGGGAGGCAAGGGTGAGAAGGTGGTGTAAGAGACCACCAGCTGGCGGGCGATCGTCAGGCTGTGCCATCTGGAGGCTGCAAGTTCATGTAAACCATCGTCAGAGGGTAGCCCGCCCAAATGTCTTTATGGCACACGATGGAGGGTAGAACGCTTGAGCCGTGGAGTGATTCACGGATTAGATAGATGACAGGCACCCCCATTTCGGGGAACAGAACCCGGCTTATAGGGACACTGCTTTCACTTTTTTATTGGGTAGTTGGCATTTACGATGAACATCAGCAAAATAAAAGAATTCCTTTCCGATGGGATTTGGAAAGTTACGAAAGGAGAAGTCACGGGGCTCCAATACTTAGGCATTTGCGTATTGAAGAAAGTCATTCTCGCCATCAAGTTCTTCATTGATAAAGACGTGGTGAGTGCCGCCTCGGCACTTACCTACTCCACCCTGCTTGCCATCGTACCCGTGATGGCAGTATTGTTTGCCATCGCCCGTGGCTTCGGTTTCTCGAAATACATCGAGGCATGGTTTATGGAGGCTTTGAGTAGCCAGCCCCAAGCGGCAGAAGCCATTGTGGGTTTTGTCAACTCCTACCTCGTGCATACCCACAGTGGAGTCATCCTGGGTATTGGTTTGCTGTTCATGCTTTGGACAGTGTTGATGCTCATCCACAACATCGAGACCACGTTCAACAACATCTGGCAGGTGAAAGAGCAGCGTCCGTGGGTTCGTAAGATTACCGACTACCTCGCAATGTTCTTTCTCGCACCCATCTTCATCGTGTTGCAGTCAGGTATCTCGATATTCGTGGCAGCCATCGCTAAGGAGATGGACGGATATATGTTGCTCGGTCCGATGGTACGTAGCATCATCAACATCATGCCCTACGTACTCATTTCCGCCGTTTTCATTCTCCTATATCTTTTCATGCCTAACACGAGAGTGAAGTTCAAGGATGTCATCATCCCAGGCATTCTCGCTGGCGTGGCAATGCAATTGCTGCAATTTTTCTACATCCATTGCCAGATGTTCCTCTCGGGATACAATGCCATCTACGGCTCGTTTGCCGCCTTGCCACTCTTCATGTTATGGGTACAACTATCATGGACTATTTGCCTTTTTGGCGCACAACTGACTTACACCAGCCAAAACCTTGACGAGTTCGCCTTCCTCGCTGCCCCCGAACAGCTCTCATACAGTGGGAAGATGCATTACTGTGCCGTCCTCATGAACTGCATCTGCAAGCATTTCCAACAAGATGCACCCCACCCCACAGCCTTACAGCTAAAACAAGAGACGGGCATCCCCATCCGTGTCGTGAAAGCATTGCTGAACGAACTGGTGGAATTGCGCCTATTGAGCGTCAACATCTCAGGCAATGGCAACCAAGATAACACCTACCAACCCCACTCCAGCTTGGAACATTGCAACATGGGAAAGATGGTGGACACATTGGAAACTCATAGCAAGGGTGATAGAGAACAACTCATCCAAGTGGGCAAATTGGAAGGAAAATGGAATGAAGTCATCAAGCTACGCAAAGAATACATTGACCGCTTGAACGAGATACCTATTGTTGAGCTATGACAATAAAAACACCTCTTTCACGTTATTATATAAACTCACCCATCATTAGAAACAAAACTATGAATAATTTACCAGACTTCATGAAATACAAAGACACCTTCTCCACCAATGGTTTTGTGGAGAAAATATCGCGCATCGCCAAGCGCGCGGGTGTCAAGTTGGTGTATGCCGCACTCATTCTCTATTATACGCTGGAAAACGATAAGGTCTCCATCAAGGACAAGGCCATCATCATCGGTGCCCTCGGCTACCTGATCAGTCCCTTGGACGTGATTCCCGATGCCATACCCATAGCTGGTCTTGGCGACGACCTCGCCGTCCTCGTCTATGTATTGCATAAGGTTTGGGGCGAGGTGTCGGAAGAGGTGAAAGCCAAAGCACGTGCCAAGCTCAATAATTGGTTTGACGCAGACGAAATCATTGTGGCAGACGACATTTTTAAAGATGACCCCAATAGCAATCCCATTTAACTAATGGCACGTCACACATTCTTTTTCCACCATCGTCTTTTCTCATAAAGATGATGAAAACATCACCATCCCATCAACAAAAAAACGACTTGATTATTGGTTAGTTGAAATATTATGTGTAACTTTGCCTTGGTAAAGCTACAATCATGACGTTAATCATCATTACTATCTTGTTGCTGTGCTATGTTCTCATTGCCACGGAGAACGTGACGAATGTGAACAAGGCCGCCGTCGCCATCTTCGCAGGAGCGGTGGGATGGGTGCTATATATCTGCTATGGCACCGACTACGTGATGAGCCAGCACCCATCGGAGTATATCGACTTCCTCAATGGGGCAAGTCCGACGAGCCGTGCGGTGAAGGAATACATCGCCAGCAACGTGTTCCTGACCTACGTGGGCAGGGCATCGGAAGTGGTGACATTCCTCTTGGCGACCATGGCAATCGTGGAAATCCTCAACAACAACGGTTGCTTTGACTTCATCACCCAACTGCTCAAGACCCGTTCCAGCCGCAAGATGCTATGGGTGCTGACGGGCGTGACATTTATTCTCTCCGCCAATCTCGACAACCTGACCACCACTATCATGATGCTCACGATGATGCACAAGGTCATCTCCAACCGACGGCAGCGGATGATTTTTGGCTCTGCCATCGTCATCGCCGCCAACATGGGTGGTGCATTGACGGTGATTGGCGACCCCACGGGACTCGTCCTGTGGAACATGAGCAAGGTGACAGCTACCCATTTCTCCATGTCGTTGCTCGTCCCCTGCCTGATAGCCTGTGTGGTTCCCGTGTGGTGGATTGGCAGGAAGTTGCCCGAGCGGTGCGATACGGAATGGATTGCCATGCCTTACCGTGGTGACGACACGCGCCTCAACGTATGGCAACGGCTTGTGATGCTCTTCGTGGGAATAGGCGGTTTGTGGTTTATCCCCACATTCCACAACATCACAAGGCTCAGTCCGTTTGTCGGGGCATTGTGCGTATTGGCGGTACTGTGGATTGTCAACGAGATATTCAACCATCGGTTGATGAACACCGAACAGATGACACGCAGCCATGTGCCAGGCATTTTCCAATACGGTGTGATACAGATGATGCTCTTCGTGATGGGTATGATGCTCGCTATCGGCGTGGTACAGGAGACGGGGGTGACAGGATGGCTGATGGCAAAGGGTGGCGCGTATGTGCATAGCGTATGGTTGATGGGCATCCTCTCGGGTATCGTCAGCACCGTGTTGGACAACTTTGCCACGGCAATCAGCTTCTTCACTCTCTCCGATGCGCCCACCAACGACTGCTATTGGAAGATGATAGCCTATTGCACCGCTGTGGGTGGCAACATCCTCTGCGTGGGCAGCATGGGCGGGCTGGCGTTCATCAAGATGGAACGGGTGCATATCGGCTGGTATTTCCGCCACGTGGGATGGATGTCGCTCATCGCCTCCCTCATCGGTCTCTCCATCTTCATCTTCCTATAATCCCCCATAAACCCCATCAATCCTAAGAATCCTATTAACCTCAAAATACCAACAACTATGGCAAAAATCAAGACTATCGGAGTGCTGACATCCGGCGGCGACGCTCCAGGCATGAATGCCGCCATCCGCGCCGTGACACGGGCGGGCATCTGCAATGGTTTCAACATCAAAGGCATCTATCGTGGTTACGACGGACTCATCAATGGGGAAATCAAGGACTTCACCACCGAGAACGTGAGTGGCATCATCATGTCGGGCGGAACGATATTGAAAACTGCCCGTTCCAAGGAGTTCATGACGATGGCAGGTATGCAGAAGGCATACGACAACATGCAGAAGCATGACATACAGGCACTAATCGTCATCGGCGGAAACGGCTCGCTGACGGGCGCGATGAACTTCGCACGTGAGTTTGACGTATGCTGCATCGGCCTCCCTGGCACCATCGACAACGACCTCTATGGCACAGACTCCACCATTGGCTATGACACCACGATGAACACCATCATGGACTGTGTGGACCGCATACGCGACACGGCACAGAGCCATGAGCGCATTTTCTTCGTCGAAGTGATGGGGCGTGATGCGGGATTCCTCGCTCAAAACTCCGCTATCGCCTCGGGTGCAGAGGCAGCCATCATCCCAGAAGACTCCACGAATGTAGACCAGTTGGCACGATTCATGGAACGCGGCATCCGCAAGTCTAAGAAAAGTTGTATCGTGATTGTATCGGAAAGCCCCAAGTGCGGTGCACTCTACTATGCCGACCGCGTGAAAAAGGAATTCCCAGAATATGACGTGCGCGTTTCCATCCTCGGGCATCTCCAGCGCGGAGGTCGCCCCACTGCCCACGACCGTATCTTGGCAAGTCGCACGGGTGTGGGAGCCATCGAGGCGATTCTCCAAGGGCAGCGCAACGTGATGGTTGGCGTGAGGAACAACGAGGTGGTATATGTTCCCCTCTCCGAGGCCATCCGCTCCGACAAACCCTTTGACCGCAAGCTCATCAAGGTGCTTGACGAGCTAAGTATCTAATAATCCTTACTTGATGTATTTCACTTTCGACGCGTCGCGGGGCTTTGCTTCGGGCGACTCGTCGGGGTAGCCAACGGCGATGATATAATTCAGTCGATAGTCATCGGGGATGTCTAATTGGTCGATGAAAAACTTGG
>JAFYZV010000188.1 GCA_017548525.1 Prevotella sp. | reverse complement strand
TTTTAAGTCTTTATGTCCTAAAAAAGAATCAATTCAACATAGCCCTGCACTTTTCCAAAATACCCATCAACTCATCAACGGTCTCCGCCCTCAACATGGCAATGCGTGTGGGTCGGAAATTGGGAATACCCTTGAAGATGGGAGTGGCAGCAAGGTGGCGGCGGGTATGGAGGATGCCACGATACTCGTCAATCCGCTCCACGTTGATGCGAAGTTGCTCTTCCAAAATGTCAATCTTGTCATCAATGGATAGAGGAAGTTCTCCCGTTTGGTCTAACTCATCCCGTATCTCCTTGAATATCCAAGGCCTACCAAAGGTTGCCCTTCCCACCATGATTGCATCCACACCATAACGGTCAAAGGCAGCCTTTGCCTGTTCGGGGGTGGTAATGTCACCATTGCCGATAATGGGGATATGGATGCGTGGGTTGCGTTTCACCTCGCCAATGAGTGTCCAATCAGCATCGCCTGTGTACATCTGCGATCGGGTACGCCCATGAATGGTCAGAGCCTGTATGCCACAATCTTGTAATTGCTCTGCAAGGTCCGTGATAATCAGGTTCTCCTTGTCCCAACCCAAACGGGTCTTAACAGTCACGGGAGTAGTAGGCACCGCCTTGACCACTTCACGGGTAATCTCCAACAACAAGGGAATATTTCGCAGCATTCCCGCACCTGCCCCTTTGTTCGCAACTTTTTTCACGGGGCATCCAAAGTTGAGATCGATGATGTCAGGATGCGCTTCCTCCACGATTTTCGCTGCCTCCACCATCGACGGCACGTCACGACCATAGAGCTGGATGCCCACGGGACGCTCCTCATCGCTGATGGTCAGTTTGTTCATGGTGGACTGTACGGAGCGCACCAGTGCCTCTGCACTGACGAACTCGGTGTAGACCATTGCCGCACCATAGCGTTTACAAAGCATACGAAAGCCTATATCTGTCACGTCTTCCATCGGCGCAAGGAATATAGGCTTAGTTGCAAACTCTACATTACCAATCTTCATCTATAGGTGAAATTATAGGTAATGGCAGCACCATTTTGATTCCTGACAGTCATCGTCCTGATGGAAGAATCGCCATTAGCTGTCGTCTCCACCTGATAGGAATTATATTTCCCTTTTGCCTCGGCAATGACCTGCGTGAAGCGAGCCATCCTAAACATCGACAGGAGCATGAAAGGATTGGCATTCTCTATCCCTTCTACCAAATGGTTCACGTCTATATTGGTCGCACAATTACTTACATTGCCATACGTCAACGTATAGGTCTCATAAATATTCCTATTATCAGGATAATGTCGGTAAACCACCATGCTGTCTGCCACGTGGCTGTCGTCAATAACCAATGAGCCGTTGCCATTATAGTAAATACCATATAGGGTATAAAAATTCCCACATTGGTCGAGAACCTTAAATGCATTCTCAAATGAAACGGGGTAGACTTCATTGATGTAGAACGAGCGGTATTCTACGGCATGGGCAGCATTAACCGTGCGCTTAATGTCTCCATCCACGATACATCGCATGGTGGCAGGGGCATCTGTGGCAAGGCTTGTCAGGCAATATGGATCGTAAAAAGTATTCTCATTCCCCGCAAAAGACAATTCCCGGTAAACACCATTGAGGGATGCTTGATTCAATAGATAGACCGTATCTTTATATACGAACTGGTTCGTCTCGGTCACCAATACCGTGCGTTCACGGTCGTCATATGACATTTTCAATGTCTTTTCCACATCTCCCTTCTTCAAAGAGAAAGAGATGGGACGCGCAAAATCATCATAAACGATGTCAATCCTACCCCCATCATTGTCTGTCACCGAATTCACCAAGGGTGTATTGCCCCAAGAACCATCGATGCGGGTAGCATATTGTTGGTAAGCCAATGAAGCGTACGCCTTGTCAGGGCTCTCCGAATCGGTGATGCGAAACGTCGTATAACGTGCCTTTCCCGTATTGTTCTGCGTGAATGTCACTCCATAATGGCATTCCGTATATGCCTTACCCTTCATCTCTCCATGGATGTCAATCCAAGAGGCATCGCCATTAAAGACGGTGATTTCCCAAGGTCGGTTGGAAAAAAACACCAAGCTGTCTTGCGTCTGATTGGCATAGACACATGAGAGGGGGAGTTCTCCCATCATGGGTTTCTGCACGGAGATGACATATTGGGTCAATGGCTCCGCTTTCTCACACGCTGCCAACAAGGCACATATACACACCCCCAAAGTTATTTTATTGATGATTTTCATGTTTCTTGATGATGTTGTATTTTATCTCAAAATCTTAATACTACGCACAAGACCATTCTCCAACACCTCTTTCCGAATATAAATGCCACGATCCATTGGGGCATGACCGCCAAGGGAAGAACCATCAAGACGGAAATAATCCACATTTATAACCTTTCCCTGCGGTACATCATCGTCATCCTTAACAAAAGAGGAAATGCCCGAGACCAACTCTTCCACATGGTCAATCTTCACAGGGGAGATACCCTGACGTGTGGGGGTAACGGGATTGATCTTTCCGTCTGCATCGAAAGTGAGCTTATCCACGCACACCTCGCGATGAATACCTGGCCCATTGTACAGATAATTCTTGTTGATGCGATGGTAGACGATATACCAATCATCGGTACTAGGCACATTGACGATGGAGTTATGACCCGTTCCATATATTTGGGATTCAGGCTTTTGGATGATGACAATGGGTTGCGAAGCTACCTTGATGGGACCCGTGGGCGACGTGCTGGTGCCGTATGCCACATGGTAGTTGGTCGATCCCGTGTCGTCCACACTCCAAAGGAAATAGTATATACCATTGCGATAGAACACGTAGGTACCCTCGCGGAATGCATAATCAGACAATGTTCCACCCGTGGGCGTGATGTTATACTCCTCGCCCACAACACTCATCATGTCATCACTGAGCAAGCGATAGCACATGCGACCATTACCATAGTAGAAATAGGTTTGCCCACTCACGGGGTCGGTGAATACATCTGAGTCGATCATCTGTCCCGCATTGGATGACGTGAACAAAGGAGTTTTCTTCGCGATGAACGGGCCTGTGGGACTTTCTGCTGTCGCCACACCCAACGTCTTCTTTCCAAGTGTCTTGTTTTGACCGCTGAAATAGAAGAAATATTTCCATTTTCCGTCCATCCACTTCTCCTCGATGCAGGGTGCCCAAGCATTACCTGTCGCCCAAGGCACGTCTCCCCCACTCTTCAGGTTGAGGAATGTACCCTCATTGGTGAAATGTACGAGGTCGGAAGAAGAGAACACGTCAAATGAGTATCCACCCCAACTTTCATATCCATCTGTGGTTGGATAGACATAGAAACGCCCTGTTTTCTGTGAGAATAACACTTCTGGGTCTGCATGGAAATCGGGAATGACTGGGTTGCCGTCCGCCTCTACCGTCACTTGGAAAGTGTTGGTTGTCTCTCTGTTGCTAACGGTATAGGTTACGGCACCCCGCGAGAAGTCTTGTTTGCCCGTTGGCGAGAGGGTGGCTCCTGCCGAAACGGCAATCTGGGGGTCGTATGACGAGATATCCGTACCTTGCTTCACGGGGATGAACACTTCCGAACCACTGATTTCCACATCACCCTGTCGCACTTGAATATCCCTCGCACCCTTGATGGTTGCCGAAATATCATATGGGAAAGCGGCTATCAATGCCTCTGTCTCTGCCTTGGTGATGGGTATGACCGTGCCATGTCGAGGGGTGAACGCACCAAATGTGTACGTGTTTCTCACGAAACGGAAATTCTCCAAGTCCTCACTGGAACAGAATTGATAATACCCACTGGTATAACAATCGTACATCAATGTCCATGTGTCTTTGTTGATGAGTTTGAACACACCAGCGCCCTCTACGGAAACAGAAGTTTGTTGGAGAGTTTCCGATGGAGTAGACCATTGACTGCCAAGGGGTTCTCCAGGAGCTGCAGTGAGATGCTTAGCGGTCACCTTACAGATGCCCCCTTCGCCTTCTGTCTTATAGAATGCATGGTAGAGCGAGTCCCTCTCATTGTAGACAATATCCATGTCGATGGTGGCAGAGCCACGGTCGTACATGTAGACGGGGAAAGTCTCTAAGTCCGTGAAATCGTCATTGGCATAGCAATAATAAACCTTGTCGTAAGGGATGGGGTCTTTCTTACCCGTTCGGAGTGAGAAATAAACCATGTATTTGCCCGCATCGGCATCCCAGATGGTCTCGGGTGCCCAAACACGGGTCAGCCCATCGGCAAAGTCACTATGGGCAAACCGCTCTGGGAAATGCACGGTAGAATGCGTCCAATGGATGAGGTCACGTGACTTCATCATGACAATGCCACGATTGCTATCCCACCCCTCGGCACTCTGCATGTCTGTATTCACCATATAGAACCATCCATCATGACCTCGCAAGATATGTGGGTCGCGCACACCCCCTTTGAGGGCAATCGTGTCCGCTGCCACCACGCGCCTTCCCCAATTCAACGGGGTGTAGTTATAACCATCCTCAGAAATGGCATAATAGATATTCTCATCGGAATTGGAAGGGAAATAGACAAATAGATAATTCTCGTATGGCTCTTTGGGGCGGATATAAACAGTAAAATTCTTCGTTGCCTTGACTATGCCACGCAGCAAGGTGGCGGTGAGCGTCACCTCCTTATTCTTTTCATCGGGTTGTTGCAGCACCCTGCCGTCATCACTCATCCATTCTGGTAGAGATGATTTCCAAAAGATTACTGAGCCAAACATCCCCACAGTGGGTAGATTTACATGCTCGTAAACGTGACTCTGACCGTTCAGTTGCAACCATTCTGTATCGCGTGACACAATTTCTTCATCGGAATATTCAGGCATTACACTCACCTCAAACACCTTCTCTACCACGATATTGGAATATGTGAGGGTGGCAGTAAGGGTGGCTGTCGCCTTCGGATAGCCGTATGGGGGGCGTGTAATATGTCCATCGGAAGTGATGACACTCTCATTGCTACTCTGCCATGTAATCTTGATGCCTTCCCATGTGGTGGGAAGTGTGATGTCTTCTATGAGTTCACTCATGTCGGGCATAGCGAAAGATTGCATGGTACGCAACATACGCAGAGAGTCCTCGTAGGCATTCATCTCCTCGCTTAAAGTTCGCAAGGAATTAATGGTTCGAGCATCAAGAGAATAATTGAAGATACGGAAGTCGCTATACTTGGCATTCTTCAAGTAAGCATCACCTGCATAACAACTCTTTCCAAGATAGTTCTCTACAGTCTTGCCTATGTCATTTGGATGAAGACTCACCTTGTTTGACGTGTTCTTGCCATCAACAAAGATACGACCATACGCAGCTCGTTGCATGAAGATGATATTGTGCCAACGCCCTTTCTCTACCAGCGTGTTGGATTTGAAGGTCTCCTCTCCCTCATAATTGGTCTTGGTGATGGCAAAACGGCTGTCTTTCGCACTGAAAAAGAGGTATCCATCCGATGATGACTTGGCGAAACACCAAATAAAATTGCCGTTTCCCGTCATGTCTGTCTCCTCGGGAATGTACACGTTGACAGAGATGGCATAGTTCTCATCCAATGAACCTATCAAACTGCCAATAGCTTCATCAAATTCAAAATATCCATTATTCTCCCCCAAATCAAGCACTTGATGGTTGGAAAATGTGGATAGGGTGGCTCCCGAATGCAATGTTCCCACATATTTGCCGGAAGTATCATGCGTGGAAAGAAAGTCAAATTGCACCATGAGGCTATCGCCCTCTGCCTTCATGGTAAGGCTTACCAATGCAATGACAACAAAAAAGGTTAATCTCTTCATGATGGTTTGCGCTATTCGTATCATACAAAAAAATGAAGAGTTGTAATCTACTTTTCTACTACGAAAGTAAATTATAACTCTTCACTTGACTATCTTATGCTGTTCTTATTCGTCCCAGACGCTGAAATTGAATTCTTTACCTGCGGGATCCATTGAGCCATCATCATCAACACCGCCATAATCGATGCCCTGATCTGGTCCGAATACACCGCTCGCTTGCAACAAATCCTCCTCTGTCTTACTGGAAACAATTGTGAGGATGGGGGAAATATATGTCTTTTTCATCTTCGTAGGATTTTATTTCTTAACAACTTTCTTACCATTCACAATATATACGCCACGCTGTAGACGGTTGGAATCCTTTCCAACATTCATTCCGCTAACAGAGAAGATGTCATCATTGCCATCAACCTTTGTGCTTACACCTTGGATGGAAGTAGGAGCACCACCTAAATTGAAGGAAATCTTAGCACCTGCATTTTCCACGCTTGCCAATACATCGAACAACTCGAAGTAAGCACGGAATGCCTTCATCTTCGTCTTTCCTGTCGAATAATAGAATTTATTGTTTGCAAGGAACAGACCCAAATCTGGAACAACCGTATTAGCAACATAAGTACCGTACATGTAACTTCTAATTCGTGAAGAATGTCTTACTTCTGTACCAGGCTCTTCCTCTGCTGCGATATTAACCCTTTCAACGATAAATGGATAGGAAGCAGCCGTGGTCTTAATGATATAAGGATGGTTAGCCGCAATAGCTGTCACGGGATTGAAGGACACATTAATGACTGAAATGTTGCCTTTATCATCCTCAACAGCTTCCCAATCTGCAAAGTCACCAAGCTCAACACCATCACCGAAAGCAGCCTTCACTTGCTCCTCTGTCATGTCAAACGGCAAGCAAATAGTACTCCATTCACCATCCGTAAAGGTGCGATATACGCGAACATCAACATCATTTGCATCTTCAGGGGCAGCTTCTTCTGTATCATAAAGGTCAACATACCCTGCATTCTCATCAATGATGATTTTGAAAGATACATCTGGAAGGTCATACTGGGTACCGTCGTACTCTGGGAAAATCAACTCGTAAGCACTCGCATCAAGTTCAGTACCAGAAACCAAAGAGGCATCAGCATAAATAGTAAAAGTCACCAATACACCCTCATGGTCTGTAATAGGCTCATTACCCGTACCATTACCAAAAGAGAATGTAGCAAAGCGATAATGGTTATTACCCAAATCATTGCTACCCACGATGAAAGTGCTGGGGGTAGTAGGACCACTTTCGGCATTCGCCACATCTGCAGTAATACCTTCTGGGAATTGCAAATCCAATTGATAAGCGCAAATCTTCTCGCTATCAAAGTGGTACATCAAGACGACATCAGCGCGTCCACCTGGACGAACACGTACGTCATCAATCGTCACAGTGTTGTCCGCATAGGCATTAAATGCCAATGCCATCAACGAAAAAAACATTAATACTTTCTTCATATTTAAATCGATTTAATAATTATTTTACCATGTATCTTAACACTATAAGCCACACAAAAAAGGTGCAAACGCACTTTATTCCGTGGCAAAGATAGGAATTTGATTTGAGAACTCAAAACATTTTTTCATTTTTTTTCAATCAAAATCTTATGTTACTATCTTTTTCGTTTATATATATAATGTGTAGTTGATTTTGTCAATTATTTATAACATATTTCTTCCCATTTTTGATATAAACGCCTTTGGTAGGTGTTTCCACACGCTGCCCCTGTAGGTTATAAGTCCGTCCATCTCCCATCGGTCGCCATGTATCTTCCATAAGAGGTACTATTCCCAACGCGAGTTGGTTGAAGTCAAACACGCGGGTTTCCATGGTATAGAGTGCTGAAACATCCTCGTACGACAACACACGGTCATACATCATAAAGTCATCGACGCAGATGTCTGCCGACCCCATTTTTGTGTCATATCCGAAATAGAAATAGCGGCAGTTAGGGATATGGTCTAAGATAAGGTTGAAGTCACACTTCGTCTTCGTGTTTACCGTTACGCCATCAACTTCCCCCGTGTAAGACATGGAAGTTTTACTCGACCTATTGACATACAACTTGATTCCATCGATTCGCGAGATGGTCACCACGATATGATTCCATGCCCCCACAGGGATTTGCGATGACAACTTGCGACTCTCTGGGTTGTTAATGTCAAACCAGTTACCCGCATTATCGGCATAGCCGAAATACGAGTTTCCTGTCATGAAAAACCGTTTAACGGGATTATAGTTATAGAAGCTAAAAATGTCATTGACAAGGTCGTCAGTGTTGCGCTTGAGCCAGAACGACAACGTGATTCCATCCCCTATCGAGCCTTGATAGAATGGATTGAAAAACTGCACATAGCTGCTATTGTCATAAGTTCCATCATACTGGTGAATGAATTGCCCTGTGCGTTCATGGTCGAAGACCAATACAGGTTTCGCCCCCCCACCCTTCGACAAAAGAGTGGCTCGTTGGTTGGTATTATAGCTATTGGTCAACGGTTGTTCGTCAAAACCATAATAAGCCACCATTCCAGAAGCATAGTCACCTGTGGGAACGGTCTCTGCCTTGGCTCTCACAGTATATGTCTGCGACCAATAATAATTGCCACAAGTCAGTTTCCCCACCAACGTAACCATTGAGTCTGCCTCAAGCCCTGCGGGATTATACTTCCCTTCCTCGTCGATGATATCAGGTGCGCTCGATATCCAAGTCAATTCCACGTTATCTAGTAGATTGAAACCATACAAATTCAAATTGCCGCTGACTGTCCTATAATTGCTTACGGGGATGGTTGAATTATTGAGCGTGTAAGCGATAGCATAATCGTCACGCATTTTATAAGCCCACATATTCAGACCTGTTGTGGCACTAACTGCTGTAATGGCGACTGCCTTGATGGTGGTGAGTTCCAGTTGTTGCTCCACGACCACACCCTTATACGTATTGCCATTAAAGGAAAGGGTGATATACGACGTACCAGCCGTGGTGTTCCATCGCCCCGTATACTGTCCTGTAATGGTGCCATCGGCATTGAGAGAGATGGTGACGGGGGTCACTTGTTCCATGTTCTGCCTATCAATACCATACTTATGAACCATCAATTGGTATGTTCCCAAGATGTCACTATCATCAAAACACTTACGAGAGGCGATGGAATCATTGTTCCATTTCTCGCCATTATACTCGAAGGGAGCGGCAACGAGCCAGCCATTCTCGTTTAGGAACAACTGGTGTACACGCACTTGATGCCCCTCGCCCGCATTGTGGAAACGAGTATGATACACAAGATAAGTGTTGCCATCCTCTGCATCAATGACGGAGTTATGCCCCTGTGCCGTCTCACCATAATTGCCCACGGTGACATATCCCCACTCCCCATAGGCTCCAAGCAATTTCTCACCACGGGTGTCAGAGTTCAAACCATAATTCAAGGCATAACGTGGATAGATGGCACTCGTTCCCTTGGTATCGGCATAGGGACCATCGGGGTTGGCACTTCGGAACACGCGCATCTCATATCCACCATTGGCTTGCAACTCGCCGTATGTGACAAAGAGGTAATAATGATTGCCAATATGTTCTATATACGATGCTTCGCCCGAGACATAATACCCTCCAGCTATCTTCTTCCCAAAATAGGGATCGGATGTCACACCTTGTCCTTTGCTGGAATAGTCGCTGGCATAAGTGACATCATAGTCACGCAAGCCCGTCTCCTCATTGAGCTGTAACATCCAGATACCACCCGACCATGAGCCATATGACATCCAAAGTTTGCCCTCCTCATCATAAAACACACAGGGGTCAATGGCATGAGGCCAATAATTGCCCCACTTACTGCCTTGGTTATAACGGTCAGGCAAAGCAGACAATGAGCCAAGAGCCAGTTGCAAGTCGGTCTTTTGATAGGAGATGTTGGTATTGGTGGTGTTGAGGAATCCCGTTATCACCACGGGGCCTTGATAAACGTATGGCCCATTGATGGCATCTGCCGTGAGCAAGATGATGCTGGAGTTCCATGAAGCACCATTGATACTGAGGTAAAGACACCATTTCTGCATTTTTTCATTAAAAATGATGTCGGGAGCCCACATATTTCCGTCAATGTTATAGTCACCTCCGTATGCGGCAGACCACCCGTATGCGTTGAAGCCAGTGAACGCCACTTCTTTGCCTTTAACGACTATAGTTTTCACTTGCGGTGTGACAAATGCCTCTGTATTGCCCACCGAATTGACAGTACCATTAGCATTGGGAACGCCCCAGGTGGTGCTTACATTTGTCCAACTCTGCATATTCCGCGAGCGAGCCTGCGCACGATGCGAGCCAAAGATATAATAATATTGGTCCGTGGGATTATAGACGACCGATGGATCATGCACACTCACGCGAGACATTGTAATGTTCCTGTACATCGACTTGGCATCGGCGGCGGTAATCTCCACTTGTGCCCATGCGGGAAACGCCCAAGAAGCCAAGAACAAGGAAATTGCAAAAGTAACTAATCTATTCATTTTCATTTTTTAGGTTGATGCCGCAAAATTATAAAAAACTATCGAGAGTGCAAAATGTTTATTTGACAAGTTAGGTGGAGACCGCCTTTTTCAACATGATAGTGGGAAAGCGATGGCATCAAAGTGAAAAATAACACAAATCATTTGCAGGGTAAGAGGATAATGCCTATATTTGTGGTGTCAAATCATGAAACAATTTCAATACATTATACCATGCAGAACGTAGATTTCAACCAAATCATGCCGCAATTCAAAATTGACGGCATCGTGACATCCATCAAGCCTTTGGGCAACGGACTTATCAACGACACGTACAAAGTCATCACAGAAGACGACAAGCCCAACTATGTGTTACAACGAATCAATGACGCTATCTTCACACAAGTAGACCTATTGCAAAACAACATTGCCATAGTGACACGCCATATCCGTCGTAAACTGGAGGAAAGGGGAGAGAGCGACATCGAGCGCAAGGTGCTTCATTTTGTGGAGACAACCGATGGGAAGAACTATTACCGGGACCAAGATGGTAAGTATTGGAGAATGATGGTCTTCATCCCCAATGCCCAAACCTTTGAAACCGTAGACCCCAAATATTCCTACTTGGCGGGTGTGGCGTTTGGCGATTTTGAGCAAATGCTGACTGACATTCCCGAGGAATTGGGCGACACAATTCCCAATTTCCACAATATGGAATTTCGTATGCAACAACTACATGAGGTCATTGAGCAAGACCCTGTGGGCAGAGTGGAAGGTGTAAAGGACATCCTCGACCTCTTTGAGCGAGATGCCGAGCGCATGTGCCAAGCAGAACGACTCTACCGAGAGGGCAAGTTGCCCAAGCGCATCTGCCATTGCGACACGAAAGTAAACAACATGATGTTCGATGCCGATGATGGCCATTTCCTCCTTGTTATTGACCTTGACACGGTGATGCCCAGCCTCTTCTATTCTGATTACGGTGATTTCCTGCGCTCAGCGGCTAACACCACGGCAGAAGACGACCCAAATCTTGACAACGTACATTTCAATGAGGAAATCTTCAAGGCATTCACAAAGGGCTATATCGAGTCGGCGGGTAAGTTCCTCACGCCATTAGAGAGAGAGCTATTGCCGTATGCCGTCGAGCTGTTCCCCTTCATGCAGAGTGTCAGGTTTATGTGGGACCACCTCAGCGGCGACCATTATTGGAAGTGCAAGTACCCTACGCACAACCTCGACCGCTCAAGAAACCAACTGAGACTCTACCAAGAGGCATGTGCGCATGAGGCGATGATGAATGAATTTATCGCCAGTCTCGATTAACGGTAGCCTATCACTTCTTCTCTTTATTTCAAAACTACTATACCCCACCCGCCCTGATTGGGCAGATGGGGTTATGGTATGTTTTCGTCAAATGTGGCATTCGTGAATTCCCAAGCTATCATTTAGATTTGGTATATGCCACATATACGACTCGTATATACCACATATACAACCCGTATTTGCCGCATATACTATCTATGAATGGCATGGTAAATGCTGGCAAGTGCCACATACACATCTTGCTAATGCCGCTAATTAATGATTTTTTACTATACTTGTAGCCTGTGATTCAATAAAAACCATTAATTTTGCAGCGATTATTAGCTTTTTCGTTGTAGACAAGATGAGAAGGAGTATTATATTGTTCGTGACGGCGATGGCATTCTTCACCGTCCATGCAGAGCCTGTGGATAAGCAAAAGGCATTTCAGGAAGCAGTCAATTTCATGCAAGGAATCAACCCCACGATTCAATTCACCAACAATAACGTACGCAAGATTTCTGGAAAAACGACCAGCACCACTCAACCCTATTACGTATTCAACGCCCAAGAGAACCAAGGTTTTGTCATCGTTTCGGGCGATGACTGCACGGAACCTATCTTGGGATATGCCGAGAAGGGGTCGTTTGACGCTGACAACATCCCTGAAGCCTTACAATTCATGCTCGACAGGTTTGCCGAACAAACCCAGGCAATGGAAGAAGAAGGAGAGATTGACGATAAGGCTGCCACATCGGCAAGAAAGGTTGTAGCCCTCCCTCGGCAATCCATCACGCCGTTCAACCCAAGGAGATGGAGTCAAAATGGCCCATACAACAACATGTGTCCCAAGGATGGTGACAAACGTTGTTCGACAGGTTGTCTTACAACAGCAATTGCTATCCTTATCGGTTGTTTCAATTGGCCCGAACAGACAACAACCATCCCCGCATACACCACGTCAACGAGAGGCATCAATATGCCCGAATTGCCACCCCTGACCATCGACTGGGAACACATGCTTGACAGATACGACGGCACTTACACCATAGAGGAAGCCAATGCTATCGCCAGATTCATGCTATATGTGGCACAAGGCATCAAATCCGACTTCACGAAGGATGCCGTCAACGCATATATCTCGGCTGCCATCAATGCCCTAATCAACTATTTTGACTTCGACAAGGGAGTACACCACATCTTCGCAGATGACTATGACACGGTAAATGAATTTATAGATATTGTATATGACGAAATAGCACATGGGAGGCCTGTCATGTTGGACGGATTCTCCCTCAGCACATGGACTTTAGGATCCGCAGGCCATGCTTTCATTTGTGATGGGTACGAGCAAAACGACATGTTTCACATTGACTGGGGTTGGATGGGATATTGCAATGGATATTATCGCCTAACTCTTCTCAATCCTTACAAGACCACCCGTAACCGTAACTACACCAACAAACTCGGTGCCCTTGTCGGCGTTCAACCCAACGGATGGAAAGACAATAGTGGATTTAAGTATGAGAAAGAAGACATGTCATTACAGCTTCTTAGCATAACCCCAAGCAACAACGAAATACGCGCAGCACTACAAAATTGTTACAACGAGAAACTGGACTTCGATAACGCATTGGCTCTTTACGACGACAGCCTACATTTCATCCAATTCATCTCGTCAATCGACACGACAACTTTCAACCGCAACGGATGGAACTATAAGACTTACTCGTCCATTTCATTCGAGGGCGTTGCCGATGGCACCTATAATATCATACCCATAAGCCGTATCAACGGAGAAGAGGAATGGCACTTTGACCGTTGCTTGGGCACATACGCCTACTTACAAGCCAACGTGGTGAATGGACAAGCCACATACAAGGCGGTGGAGACCATTGTGGTGAACTCGTTTGAGGTATTTGAGGAAGACCGTGGAAACGGTATCGGCGCTCCACAGACCGCTCGCCTGAATGTCACCAACAACTCATTTGACAAGTTTGACAAGCATTACTATCTTGTCGCCAACAAGTCATTAAACATGATTAACGGATTAAGAATCCCCATGAGATCGACCGTTGACATCGACTTCGTATTTGTTCCATACGTGCCAGGCGAATACAAGTTGGAAATTTGCAAGGATGCAGATGGAGACTTCCCCATTGCTTCTACAACGACAACGGCAAGTGACAACATCAACTATGGCAATGAGTCCAAGAACTACAGAATTATCACCGCCCAAATATTGTCTGACAATACGGAAGACAACAATGGAACCATTGGTTACGTATACACGGATAAATACAAAGCAATCGTCAAACTTACAAACATCGATGACACACAAACATTCAACGACTATGTGCGTTTTGCCCTCTCATTGAACACATCTGCCGTATCAGCATGGGAGTCTACAGACCTCGTCCACGTGAGACTTGCCCCAGGAGAGAGTATGACTTATACTTTTGAATCAACTGAGATGTCAACATACAACACCACCTATGTGTTTAGAGTTATGACCAAATGGTGTACATACTCATCCATGGATAACCCTGTGGACTGGTCAAAACCTGGCACATACCAAATTATCGCCACTCCTTATACGATAGCGCGAGGCACTGGTTATCGTTATTGGACAACCGATGGCTTGAAACACGGACACGCCGCCATGTCAGATTCCGAGTTTGTAACCCCAGAAGATGTGGTCGCTATTAGCTTCGACACACCTAATAAGGAATTATGGCCACAGACTTTCATTCCTAATAGCAATCCAAACACTCTCTATTATTTCAATGGAGAGAGCAATTATCCAAATCTGGGGAACGTCATCAACGAAGGAAAAGCCCATGCTATCCATTTTGTAGACGGATATCCCACATTCGTTCCTGAGAGTTTCCAGGTAGATAGTGTCGATTACATTCGATCCTTTGATAAAGGATGTGAAGGAAAAGAGAACATATACAACTGGTCAACCATCGTCTTGCCTTTTGATGTACAGAGAGTTACCATCCTTCCTGATAGCATTGATGTTGACTGGTTCCACCATGTAGATGAACTACAAAAAGACTTTTGGTTGTGTAGCTACCATGGTAAAGAGAACTATACACTCCTCTTTGACTATTCAGACGAGTTCTTGGCAAACACCCCATATATCATTGCCGTGTCAAATGAGAGGATTGACGGTCCAGGACTTGTAGGCAAACCCATTTCATTCTGCGCATCTGATACGGAAGTCAAGGCAGGAACATTATTTATTGACACAAACGACTTTGATTTTGAGGGGAACTACACGGGCGAAACAGTATCAGGATGCCACGTCTATCTATTGGGAGACGAGGGAATTGGTAATCGTTTTTCATACGTAGGCGACACTATTGCCGTCACTCCTTTCCGCGCATTTGTCTCATCAGAAGTTTCCCCGAATAGCCTCAACAAACAATTCGCTATCAAGTTGCTTCATGAAAACTTGGAAATGACGGGGATAGAGAATACACCAATTTCGGGAACACATGCTAAGGATGCTATCTATGACCTCTCTGGAAGAGTATTGCCAAGTGAGAAAGGCAATCATAAGGGCATATATATTATAAATGGGAAAAAAGTGATTTTGCTCAACAAATAACTTTCACCCATCCACAGATGGGCATAGTACATGATTCAATTCTCTATCATCATACCGCATCACAACATTCCCAACCTGCTTCGTCGATGCCTTCACTCAATTCCTGTTAGGAATGACTTGGAGGTTATCGTCGTTGATGACGGGAGCGATAAGGAATACTTAGATGCCTTACATGGTTTGGAAAAGGAATTTGAACATGTCACATTTCTCTATAATGATACTTGTCAGGGAGGAGGGGCTGCAAGAAACTATGGAATAGAACACTCAAAAGGTCACTATCTGATGTTTGCAGATGCTGACGACTTTTATAATTACTGCCTCAACGACTTCTTGGACGATTATACGGACGAAACTTGCGACATCATATTCTTCAATGCCAATAGTGAAGACACGAAGACATATCTCCCCCTTAATAGGATGGCGCATCTAAACCAGATGCACGAAGAGTATGAAAAAAATCCAGAGAAAGCTCTATTACAAATGAAATACCTCTGTGGTGAGCCATCAAATAAGCTCATCAAGAGGGAGATCATTGAGAAAAACAACATCCGCTTCGAAGAAACCCGCATTCACAATGATACCAGGTTTTCTTATCTCGTTGCCTTTTATTCCAAAGAGTGCAAAGTGGACCATCGAGCCATCTATTGTCTTTTAGACAGGAAGGGAAGTGTATCGAAAAACACCAATCATGAATTTCAATTAACCAGAGCAAGGATTTTTGCCGAGAAAAACCAATTCTTAGCCAAGCACAACATACCCTTATTTGACATTATTATGTTGTGGCCTTTCAGGCATTATATTGCAAGTAACGACTCTATCCGTTTCTTTGAATGTTTAGACGTTACAAAGAAATATGGCTTTGGATTGCTTTTCATTACAAAAACGTTATTGAAAAAGTATGGAATCCTAAAGTCAAAAGCCTACAAAATACCATGGTTAGTCATTAAGAAACTATTAATGACACACTAAACACTCTCATCCAGACATAAAAGTGTTCTTCCCAAAAGCCCATCAACCATGATTATTTCATGAATTTGCAAGCGACTCTCTCGTTATTGCTATCTATCGCTCTTGCTACATAAAAACCAGAGGGCAACCCAGAAACATCCACGATGGCTATGCCATGATTGATGTTCGCAGATGTAGACATCATGCCTTGACCGCTTGCGGTATACACCTCCACACGGGCAAAATCGGCACCTTCATCCTTCAAGATGAGTGTCCCATCTCCATATCTTATGCGGAAGCCATTGGATGATGCGATGGTTGCCTTGTGTATATCGAGAGTCTCTTGGTTTGTCTTTTGAGAGTAAGATGTCATGAGGTTGCGCTTTTCGATGGTAGGCATACTGAACACATACACATCATTGCTACCATCAGGATAACGACCTACCGTGGCATTACCATCATGTGCGCCATAATACAAAGTATCAGCCCAACTCTTGTCTGCGGCAACGAGTGCAACGAGTCCCCCATCGCCATCTATCTTGAAAGAGGCGTGAATGGCAGAAAGAGTCGTTTCCAACTTATCACACCAGACAAGCAGATACCCATGAGGCGCAATCTTGGTGTTGGCACGTGTATTTCCTTTCGTGATTTGATATTTTGTGGGATTCTCTAAATTGTCCGTCAAATACATCCCCTCAATATCTACCACTTCATCGGTCGTGTTATACAACTCCACCCAGTCATTCTTCTTTCCATACTCATTGATATATACGGAATTGCTGCCACTCACCTCATTGATGCGGATGGGGCAGATGTTGTCGTTGTTACGTTCAGATTCTGTCATGGGTTTATATGAAGCGGTAAGTTGGAAACTACCTACAGGCATGTCTATCTCCGCATCCGTTGAATAATAATCCACCTCCTGACCAGATAATGTTCCCATCAATTGCGCATCCCAATAAATATCGGATGAAGAGGCACTACAATTATGCACTTCTGCCGCAATGACATTATCGCCCTTCTTCAAGAGGCTTGCGGGGATGGAAATGGAACCTTCAAAAGGCACATCGTCAGCATACGTCGAGGAGTATGTGTTGAAAGAAATCTCTCCCGTGGGCATGTTGTATCTTCCAACCTCCGTGCCATTCACGTAGAACACAAAACCATCATCAACGGCATAGTGGAGCGTAAAGCTGGCATTGCTGGCAGGTTTCTCCTGGAGTGTGAACGTCTTTCGGTAATATGATGTGGGATATTTATTGCGTGAATCATTGCCGTATGAGATGGTGGTAGCCACGTCCAGCTTATAACCAAGCGGTGCCCTCCCACTACTCCAATTCGTGGTGGAGTAATTGTTAGCATACCATTGTTGACCGTCAAGCGACCCTTTGTCATAATAATACCAATTCTCACCCTTGTCAAACACCATGCTTTGATGAGCCACTCCCGACAACCAACCTTGGAAGGTATATCCAGCAGGGGCAATAGCCTTCAACTTCACCGGTGCGAATAGGTTTCCCTTGAATGTCCCCGTTGGGATGTCAATGCCATTTATCTCTATCCTCGCACCATCGGCATCACTACCCAATTGTGCGGATTGTGCTGATGTCTGCGACAAATCAAACGCATAATAATTCCTCAAGGCATTGATCATGGTGTTGTTCCTACCGCTCAAATTGTTCTTCAAGCTATTCCCCATGCTTGTCACATTGCCCGAGCGTCCCTCCAAAGCCATTGCGGGGGAACATATAGCCACCAATGAGTCGATTACCTCATTACACCGACTCGGCTCAAAGACACTTCCACCGATGATGCAATAAGTATCAATAAATTTCTTCTTAAACTCATTGTTTTGTATCAGTTGACGGAACAATCTCACCAACGTGTTATCAGTAGTGATATAAGTGTTACTGGGATAAAGCTTGTCAAACGTATAGTTGTATTCCATCCCAAAGAACCATGAGAACACCCCACTTCCATTGGAGAAAGACCCATCAAGGTCAAACATGACGAAGCGGTATTTCCCACCATCACGATAGCGGAAAGCTTTCACGTTGTTGCGAATCCAATCAGAACCACCCAAATAAAAGCCCACCGCCATGTATGCCGCATATTCATCCACATCAAGCAATTGCTTAATCTCCTCGTATGTCTCGCTATTGGCGGCATCGGCAGATAATCGCAATAGATATTGATAGGACTCGTCCGTACCACATTTTTGGACATAGAAAGAGTCGGGTGATATTTCAAACAAATCTATCTCATCTTCATCCCAACCATAGTTGGCATAGACATAATGCTTGTTGTTCGGCTCACGGACATTCAACATGCCAACATATTCGCCATTGATAAACTCATGGGCAGGTCGGAAACTCTGTCCATCAATATCTATGCCCGAGGTAAGGACTATACTCTGTAGAGCACCATCCTTGATTCGGTCATTGTTATTGTTGCCACCATTCCTAATCTGTAGGGTACGGTTGCGGATGTAAGGCTTGTTAGCAAAAAACGGATATTCCAAGTTCTTGTTTCCACCCAATTCCTTGTTTCCCTTGAGTTTGAATGAATGGGGAGTCCACGCACGGCTCCATCCACCACACATCTCAAGGTTGACATCTTGGTTGAGAACCATCTCTCCATCGGGCATGATGTATGAGAAATTAACTGGTCGCTCCCAATCCATGTTCCAGTTGCACTTGGAAGATTGCCCATTGCCTGGTCGTCCATTCACGCCTCTCACATATACACCTATTGAGTCATCATAAAGGAAGTCTGGATCGGCAATCACCGACACGACAGGCAACATGTAATCCAGATAACGATAGATATAAGAGCGAGATGTCACGGGTGAAGGCAAATAGTCATCCGCGAACAAGCGGAAACGATAACATGTCGTGTTCGTCACAACGAATTGTCCCGTGCTTGATGTCTCGCCATTGGTCAACGTTGGCAATGTGCCATCAGTTGTATAACGCAAAGTACACCCCGCTGGAACCTGCACATTGACAATAAACGACCCACTAAACAATTGTGAAGGTTGGTCCACGATGGGCGCACCAAGTTGCATCTGTGCAAATGTAGAGACATTGTTGCTTGACCCTGGCGTGGGATTAGAGGTGAACGACCATTCATCACCACCATCCGTCGTGCGGGCATAACTCACCCGCTCCATGCTGGCTGGGTATTCCTGTTGGGTAATCAGTTTTCCGTATGAGTCGCTGAAATAGAGTGTTCCCCCGTCCACATCCAATTTGAACATGGCATTCTTGCGGTTCAACGTACCACTATCAAACCAAATCACCCGATAACCATGTGCAGGAATGGTACCCATATTAGACGGCATTTGCCATAATTTCAAATTGCTGGGCGTGTCGCTAAGGTACATATTATTCAAGCCCACCGTTTGGTCTGTGGGATTATACAATTCCACCCATCCATCAAAGTTAAAGGCGGGACTTATCCATTCATCCACATTGGAAGCCATGATCTCGTTGACGATAAGCGACTCCGACGTGGCAGGGTTACTGGTGACACGCACAACGACATTGGCAACCTTGTTTGAACCATCTGTCGTCTTCGCCGTAATGATGGCACTACCCTGTTCATGAGCCGTCACTATCCCGTCGTCACTCACCGAGGCAATGCTGGAATTACTACTGGTCCATGACAAGTTCTTATAAGTGACATTCTCTGGCTTGATGGAGGCACTCAATTGAAACGACTCCCCTATCAACAATGTCAGCAAGGACGGTGTGACACTAAGTCCCGTAGCAAGTACCACCTCACCATAATATTCTATCTTGAAGTTATCAAACAAACACCAGTTATTGCTGATGAAATTGTCGTTCTTCAATCCAATAATCAAATCACCTCCATCGAAGTCAAACTCCAATTCGTTCCAATAATAACCATCCTTGAAAGCACGGGTGCCACTCTCCATGTTATTGGGGAAATAGATATTCGTCTGGTCCCACCAGCTACCCGTGGAATAACTCCAGCAACCACCTTCCAAGTTCTCGTTGAACGATTGGGAATAGATGCTCACGAGTTTCTTCTCGAAGTAGGTCTGGTTACCAGCATAGAGATACCCCGTAACGTCCTCAGTACCATTCAGATAATCCTGATACCCATTTTGGTTGTCCTTGCAACGGAAATACGATTGCACCGACAATCGATAATGCCCTGCCGACAGGTTCATCAAGTTCTGGTGAATGTCAAACGTGGCATTCCAAAACTCCATCGCATCCACGCGATTGTTGCAATTACCCCGTTGCCAAGAGAACGTCCACCCTTGGTTGGTGTTCCCGTCAAAGGTGTAGTTGGTAATCAGTTGGTCGGTCAAATCAATCCATTCCTTGTCAGCATAGCCTTCCATAGGAACACACCATGCTCCCATGACCATCAGGGAAACCTGGAATAAATGATGTCGGAGAACGTTCATGGGTCTTATTCCTTATTATATTATACAGTATACTCTTGCCAACTCTTAATCTGGATGTCTTCCATCCGCATGGCACAAAACGCCTCAATAAACGCCTTGGCAAGTCTCACGTTGGTCATCAGTGGGATGTTATGGTCAATGGCAGCGCGACGAATGCGATAACCATTGGTCAACTCACGCTTGGTATGATTCTTAGGAACATTGATGATGAGCTCCAATTGGTGTGACGAAATCAATTCCATCACGTTGTTAGGTCCCTCCTCATCTGGCCAAGCCACCGCCGTTGCCTTCACGCCATTGTCATTGAAGAACTTGGCTGTGCCTCTTGTCGCATAGATGTCATATCCCTTCTCGGCTAATTCACGCACGGGTTCGAGCAAGTCAACCTTGCCTTTCGCGTCACCCGATGAAATCAGGATGCTTTTCTTAGGCAGACGGTAGCCCGTGGCAATCAGGGCATTCAGCAATGCCTCGTTCAAGTCATCGCCCAAGCAACCCACTTCTCCCGTACTACTCATGTCAACACCCAACACGGGGTCAGCATCCTGTAAACGGGCAAAAGAGAACTGGGAAGCCTTCACACCGATGCGGTCGATGTCAAACTCTCCCTTGTCTGGTTTCTGATAAGGCACGTCCAGCATAATCTTGGTTGCCGTCTCAATGAAGTTGGTCTTCAATATCTTGCTCACGAAGGGGAAGGAGCGACTTGCCCTCAAGTTGCATTCTATCACCTTCACATCGCGGTTTTTGGCAAGATACTGGATATTGAATGGTCCAGAGATATTCAGTTCCTTGGCTATCTTGTGCGAAATCTTCTTGATCTGCCTGATGGTGGAGAAATAAATATGTTGCGCGGGGAACACCATCGTAGCATCACCAGAGTGTACACCAGCATACTCCACATGCTCGGAGATGGCATATTCCACTATCTCGCCCTTGTCTGCCACGGCATCAAACTCAATCTCCTTCGTCTCCGTCATGAACTTCGACACCACCACGGGATAGTCTTTCGACACCTCCGTCGCCATAGCCAAGAAGCGTTCCAGTTCCTCATTGTCATAACAGACATTCATCGCCGCACCACTCAACACGTATGACGGGCGCACCAACACGGGGAAGCCCACCTCGCTCACAAACTCCTTGATGTCATCCAACGATGTCAAGGCACGCCACGCTGGTTGGTCAACGCCCAACTTGTCAAGCATGGCAGAGAACTTGTCACGGTTTTCCGCACGGTCAATATCCACGGGCGACGTTCCCAAGATAGGCACACCCTGCCTGTATAGTTTCATCGCAAGGTTGTTGGGAATCTGCCCACCCACGGAGACAATCACGCCACGCGGTTGCTCCAAGTCGATGACATCAAGCACCCGCTCCATCGACAACTCGTCGAAATAGAGCCTGTCACACATGTCATAATCCGTTGAGACGGTCTCTGGGTTGTAATTGATCATAATGGACTTATACCCCAACTTACGGGCTGTATTGATGGCATTCACCGAACACCAGTCGAACTCCACGGACGAGCCGATGCGGTAAGCACCCGAACCAAGCACCACCACACTCTTCTCATTCTTATAATACTCAATGTCGTGTTTATTATCAAGGTAAGTGAAATACAAGTAATTGGTCAAGTCGGGATGCTCGCTGGCAACGGTATTGATGCGCTTCACGGCTGGCACAATCCCACGTTGTTTGCGATAGCGGCGCACGGCAAGGTTTTCATTATACATGTTACCCGCCGTAGGTTTTATTACAAACCGTGCTATCTGGAAGTCGGAGAAACCAGCTGCCTTCACCTCCAATAGGAACTCATCGGGAATGTCCTCCAACCTGTCAAATGTCTGTAGTTTACATTTGAGGTCAACGATTCTCTTCAAACGCTCAATAAACCACTTGTCAATTCGTGTCAACTCCTCTATCCGCTCAATGGAATAACCATCTTCCAACGCCTGGGCGATGGCAAAGATGCGCAAGTCCGTGGGGTTCTCCAAGGCATCGTCAAGATTCTCAAAGCGTGTGTGGTCATTGCCCACAAAGCCATGCATCCCCTGCCCTATCATGCGCAAGCCCTTCTGGATCATCTCCTCAAAGCTGCGACCTATCGACATGATCTCTGCCACCGACTTCATGCTGGAGCCAATCTTACGGGAGACACCCGCAAACTTGGTCAAGTCCCAACGTGGAATCTTGCAAATCATATAGTCAAGGCTCGGTGCCACGTAAGCGGAATTGGGCGTACCCATCTCACCAATCTGGTCGAGCGTATATCCCAAGGCAATCTTCGCGGCGACAAAAGCCAACGGGTAACCTGTTGCCTTCGATGCCAAAGCCGAGGAACGGCTCAAGCGGGCGTTGATCTCGATGATGCGGTAATCATTGGTTATCGCATTGAATGCGAACTGGATATTGCACTCGCCCACAATGTTCAGATGCTTCACGCATTGGATAGACAAATCCTGCAACATCTTCACTTGCTCATCGGTGAGCGAACAAGTGGGAGCCACCACAATCGATTCGCCCGTATGAATGCCCAATGGGTCAAAATTCTCCATCGATGCCACGGTGAAACAATGGTCATTGGCATCGCGTATCACCTCAAATTCTATCTCTTTCCAACCCTTCAACGACTCCTCCACCAATATCTGGGGGGCAAACGTGAAGGCACTCTCGGCAATCTCCTTAAACGTTTTCTCGTCAGGACAAATACCCGAACCCAAACCGCCAAGGGCATAAGCGGAGCGAATCATGATGGGAAAACCTATCTCACGGGCTGCCTTGAGCGCATCATCCATATTCTCAACGGCATGGCTCACGGGTGTCTTCAGCCCCACCTCATCAAGCTTGCGCACAAAGAGGTCGCGGTCCTCGGTGTTCATAATCGCCTCTACCGACGTGCCTAACACCTCCACGCCATACTCCTTCAATGTGCCATTGGTATATAGTTCCGTACCACAATTCAATGCCGTCTGGCCGCCAAACGCCAAGAGGATACCATCGGGACGTTCCTTCTTGATAATCTCTGTCACGAAATAGGGCGTGACGGGTTGGAAATATACCTTGTCGGCAATGCCTTCAGATGTCTGGATAGTTGCGATATTGGGGTTGACCAGCACCGAGGAGATGCCCTCCTCACGCAAAGCCTTCAACGCCTGAGAGCCTGAATAGTCAAATTCACCTGCCTGACCAATCTTTAAGGCACCACTGCCCAACACCAATACCTTTGAGAGTTTCTTGTTCATGAGTTCGTTATTGTAATTTGTTAATGACGGTGCAAAAGTACAAATAAAAAATGACAATGGTAGTGCGTATTTGCCAAAATGCTATTTTTTCTAAAAAATTATCCACATTTTGTTACAACATTACAAATTATTTCTTATATTTGCCATGCGAACAACTTATATCACTATCACTTAACAAAAGGAGGAAATGCTATGATGAAACAAAAGAAAATGAGCCATGCCGAGGAAGAGCATGAGTTCGACAACGTTTACAATTGCGATGCGGATGAGAGGTACGCAGAGGTGGACTCCTCCATTTGGTACAATTAGACCACAACTAAAAAGCAGGGCGACTCCCACACGGGGATTCGCCCTACTTGTTTCATGATATTTCCAATCACTACCCTTTTTCAGGTCAAAGGCATGATGTGGGTCGGTCACTTTGAATAGCACACCACAATCATGCTAAGCACGAAGTCACGCCCAAGGTGGTGGCTATCGCCGTCAAAATGGCGACAATGAGCTGGACGATAAATTTCCAAGTTTCCCTTTTCATGTTATTCAATATTAAATTTTTCATTTTTAATCTTTCATTTCATAGTGGGCTTGTAGGGGCGGAACTGCGTTTCCGCCCGTAGGTGATGATGCAATCGCCTTTGGCGAGAAATTGAACAAAATTAATTCAAAATTTGAACAAAATATAGGGCATGATCTGGACAAAATCCCAATCCTTGATTCATTCATTTTGATATAATTTTGACTCCAATTTTGGATAATTTCCGCACGTAGTGCGCCCTTATTCATCGCTCTTGGCGAGAAATTTGAACAAAATTCCAAGTGGGCTTAATGTTTATTTTGATTCAATTTTGATTCCCATTTTGGATAATTTCCGCACGTAGTGCGCCCCTACAACCCTACGTCTCACTCGCCGCCTTCGCCTCCTTCGTCGTCATCGTCGGTATCGGGCGAGGTGTAGTCGTCCTGCTCCCTGACGTGTGCAACGAGGTTCAACTGCTGGCGGGTAAATACTCCCGTGGCGCGGCTGCGCATCTTCACGCTCACCACGTTCTTGGCGGCGGTGAACTCCTTCGCGGTGTCGGCTGCCGTGGTCTGCAAGCCTAAGGAGAAGATGGCGAGGTCGGGTATCTTCACCGCCTTGCCGTCGAGAGCCAGCTCACGGATGCAACTCACCATGTCCTTCAGGATGCCCGTAATCAATCCCTCGGAATACGGGCTGTGATGGTCTGCCATGTGGCGGGCAAGCCCGTCAAGGTCCACCGTCTCGCTCACCGCCACGCGGGCGAACCATTTGCCTTCGGTCTTCGAGCCCTCGCGATTGTCTTGGTAAAGTTTGTACTTCAACATAATTTTGTGTTTGTGTTTAAAATGTGAATAAATAGTTGATAATTAGAAAGTTACGTATGTCCATCCCCCAGTTTCTGCCAACCGCCTGCGCACTGCCTTCGGCATCATTCCCTTCGGATTTCCTTTTGCAAAGTTACGACCAATCCCGCCAAACGCCAAAAATCGGGCTTCAACTATCTGTAAAAATCTGTTAAGAAATGGGCATTTATTTGTTAATAAACCCAAACCGCGTGTTTGCGATTGACA
>JAFYZV010000187.1 GCA_017548525.1 Prevotella sp. | reverse complement strand
GAGGGAAAGACAAAGGGAGAAGCAAAGCTCCTCCCCGCCTGTATCTTGCATAGATAAATGGTGTGTGGGATCTTAGACCACTTTCAACTTTACCGCCTTGAACGGCTTTAGCGTGATGCGGTTGACTGACTCGCGTTTGGACGCCACCATTGTGGCGGCCCCGGATCTCGAAACTGCGCAGGGCATGGTTGCCCTGGCGCATGTAGTATTCGATGACCGAGCGGATGTCGTGGACGACGATGGTCCTCTGATATGGGATGTGCGTTGCCGAGAAAACCGTGGTGCCTCCAGACACGATCGACACGATGGCCTCGTTGTCATCGTCCGTCGAGAGGTCGAGATCGGGAATCTGTGAGGAGAACATCAGGTCCTCCAACTGGGTGTTCAATGTGACTGACATATCTTTTATGCGCCGTTGGCGCAGTTTAGAGTTTAGTGGTTAAAGTTTAGTGAAATTTCTGTCGCAAAGGTAACGGATGGGGTATCTACGTCAAAAGACAAAGGAAACGATGCGCTTGAGATTGCGTTAATAACGCCATTCAGATGGTTTGGTGAAGTTTGTGCGATATACATCTTCGATAATATTATCGCTATGAATATCAATAAAATAAAACACATTCTGCAATATACACACATATACATTTAGGACTAGCACATTGAATTGTAGTCATTTTTTGAGTAATTTTGCAGAAAAACAAAACAATATGAAGAAGCTGTTTTTAGTCATATTAATCGGTTTGTTTGTCAGTTGCGTCAAGGTAAACAATGCTCCACTAGACGAAGAAGATGGCGAACTGGTAGCTTTGCTCAACGAATTGGACAAATGCCAGAATACCGGGGATCATGAGCAGTGCTTCAAATTGTATTCGCAGATCGCTGCTGAATATGAAAAGAAGAACTTAACCGAGTTGCAAAAGCAATACCAAAAGAAGATGCTGAGCGAAGCCGAAGTGATCAGCAATAATAATAAAGTATATGGTCATATACTCATGGCTGAAGCTCTACAGCAATTGGCAACCGCTTATATGGTAGAAGGAAATTTGGACAGTGCTTCAATTGAAGCCCATCAGGCCTATCAATTAGCACCGAAGGACACATTGGATTTCAGAGCTCAGACGCTCCTTTTACTCGCTCAAATCCATCTCATGGCTGAAGAGGGCGACAGTGTCGAGCATTACATCACTGAAGCAAAAAGTGTCTATCCCAAGGTTGTTCAAACTGACCTATTCCGCATCACACATGCCTATGGGCTCAACTTACAGAACCGAAATGAGGATCTGATGGCGGTTCTTCCTTCCTATATATCTGAATGCGGGATTCATGGACAGGCTGAACTGACCCGCCTCTTGATGTATCATCACCAAGAAGCGAATCAATGGAAGGAAGCCTATGACGACGCCATCAACCTGATGGACATTACCGACAGCATTGCAAGGAGTGAAACCTCGGAGAACATGGCACGAATCCATGAACTGCAGCATGAGCGCCAGATGGAGTTCCAGCGAGCAGAACGCAAGGCTGAACAAGCTCGACTGTATGTCATCATCATTTCGGTTCTACTTCTGTTATTGGCTGCAGCTGTAGCTGGATTATTCTATCGTGGTAAGGCACGGATTGCCCATGACAAAGAATTGGAGGCTATGCGCCTCTCAGAAGCTGCCCAAGGCAATGAAAATTTGGTGCGCGAGGAAAATATCAAGTTGCAACGTTTGTACTATGAGCACCTTTATGCCATAATTTTGCCTATCCTCAATGCCCATCGTGGCAAGAGCGGGCATATCAACCTTGAGGAATCGTCTTGGGAACTCATCGAAAAAAACACCGATATAGTACTTCCTGGATTCACCTCCCGCTTGCGACGGCAGCACCCGACACTCACAACCGAAGATGTCCGTTTCTGCTGCCTGCTGATGATGCGGGTGCCCAATGCGCTATTGGCTGATGTTTATGGCATTGCGCCCTCATCGGTAGCAGTCAGGAAACAACGCATGAAAAAGAAACTGGACAACGACATGCAGAATCAAACGATTGAAGATTATCTAAACCAATACATGATATGAAAATGAAAAGAACACTATTCACCTTCTTGTGCCTTATTTCGCTTTTGACGCAGGCACATGCAGGCGGCATTTGGGAAGAGGGCTCGCAATGGGATGTTATTTACACCTATGGCACTACAGGTATTGAAGATAGTACTGAGGTACACGAAAAAATAGTAACCTTTCGTCTGCTACCTGCCTTCGATAACTATATGGCCCTTGAAGAGACTGTTACCTTTAATGGCGAGGTTGAATCTGTCCAGGTTCAAGGCTATATTCGCAATGCTGGAGACAGTTTAATTTATGTGCGACCTGTCTTGTATGACGGCAGCATTGGTGATGAATGTCTGCTCTACGATTTTCGTGAACCATACGAATATGGCGGCACAGTAAGATATGGAGTCATCGGTGGAGAAGTCAAGGAAGAATTCATCGATTGGCAAGAAGACACCTTGGATTACTACATAATGAACAACGGTGACACGCATTGTTTGCCTGCATGGAAAGGTATCATCTATCAATATGGCTACATTGGAGGACCTATGGAACTTTTCCTGCTGAAGGCAGCTCCAGGAAAAACCCCAAAACCAAAACCTTCCAACATCAGTCATGTCATCTTCTCTACGAAGGGTGGCCACAAGACCATTTACATGAACAGTGGTGAAGAAGACGATGAAGATGATATCATTATAAATTACGATGAGATGTTGACCGACGGCACAATTTGGGAATGCTTAGCAGTTGGCACCGAGCAACCGGACCTCAAGGGCACCTACACCATTCAAGTCAAGGGAGACACTATCATCGGCAAACGTCACTGCAAGCAGGTTTATTCCTCGGAGCATAATATCCAAAAGACTATGTTTGAAGAGGGACGCAAAGTGTACGTTGTCAATGAGGATGGTCAGCCTGTGGTTCTGCTTGATTTTAACCTACAAGATGGTGACCGTCTTGATGATGTGACGACAGCAAGCGTGTGGGATCAAGAAAACCAGGGCTATCACTATAGAACCATCACCATCGACATGGGATTTGATTGCGCGTCATATTTTGCAGGCGATACAGCGCCATGGGCCTACGACCTGATTGAAGGCATTGGCGTCAGCAAGGATGAATACCTCAAGCAATGCTTTCTCAATGAGGAAAACACCATCTCCTATATGCTGCGCTGCTGGAAAGAAGGCACGCTTGTCTATCGTGTGCCTCAGGAATACGTCCCCTTCGTCCGCGAGGATGTCAAGTGGGTGTATTACTATGACAATCCAATTGAAGGAATGGGTTATGAAGATGGCTTTATACCATACGGTGAGCACTACTATACATTAGAAATGAAGGGAGACACCGTGATTAACGGCAAAAGCTATAAACCAGTACACCTCTATAGCGGTGAAAGCATTAATGAGATGAACGACACCGTTCCGGTCTATCTGCGTGAAGAGAACAAGGTGGTCTATGGCATCATACCAGACGACAAGAGGTATTATGAGTGTCCAATAGGCATCGGGACAGAGGTGCAAGGCACGGAACTGCTCTCCACAGTACAAACTGGCGTCGAATTCATACTCTATGACTTTAATGATCCTGCCAGCTTCTATGAGTCATTGGACAATCACATGTTCCTCCATTACGACCATGCCGAGTTGGCTCAGGTTGGACGTCATCTGACCCAAAAGCATATCTTTAACCATAGAGTTGATGATGGTGTTATTTTCGGCAATGAGAACATCATTGAAGGAATTGGTTTTGTCGGTGAATCACCGGGAATGTCCCTTAACTACTTCTATGGCATCACTATAGGAATGGACCAAGTCATCAACCGCTTAAGCCATGTCATCGAGGATGGGGAGATTGTCTATAAGACCAAATGGTATAAAGAGCCCGTGCCTGACGATTACGAGTATGTGCCCTTTGTTCGTGAGGGAGTGAAGTGGGTGTACGCTTATAACAATCCATTCTGGGAATACGTTTTGGATATGCCTGAAGGCTTGCAATATTACAGTTTTGAGATGAAGGGTGATGTCCAAATTGGAGATAAAACCTATAAGCCCGTGGTATTGACCCATTACTTGGACAAAGAAGGACATAATAAGGAGGTCGAGGATTATACCCCCATTTGCCTGCGTGAAGAGAACAAGGTGGTCTATGCCATCCATCCTGACGGCATCCAGCATCCTCAATGTCCTGTTGGTTACGGTTGGCATATTAGTGATCCATATGACGGCCTGCCAATCTATACAACCAGTGAAGAGTTCATTCTCTATGATTTCAATGACCCGATAGCGCTTTACTTTAATAATGAAGACTTTTGGAGTGAAGTTGATTATGACGGGACTTGGATGATGGCCATAGGTGGCGAGAAGCGCAAATGCCATCATTATCAATCCTGGTATAGTGAGGATGACTTCATTATCGAGGGCATTGGCTATGACGGCATGGCGGGATTTCCACTATTCTACTTTGAGACGTTTATTACAGGCTTCCAGGTTGGTTATGGACTAAGCCATGTCATTGAGAACGGTCAGATCGTTTATACTGGACGTTGGTATGATCCGGGTGTCAGAGTCGGCATCGATGAGGTGGTTACTGACAAGGAAAGGCGCCTGATAGACGAGAACTATTACAACCTAATGGGCCAGCCCGTGGGTAAGGTTGCACCAACAGCACCTGGCATCTACATCCACCAAGGCAAAAAAATCGTTGTTCGTTAAATTCTGAGACGAGTAATAATCTAGCGCCGGGCGTTCCCCTTTGAGGGAATCGCTCGTCGCGGGTTCCGAGGTGGGCACCTCTTGGGGCGCCCACTACGGTCAGCCTCTTAGACTTGATAATTCAAGTGCTCGCCGACCTCCTGCAGTGTATGCTCGATACTGTCAAGGTCGTTGTCACACCACTTTCAACTTTACCGCCTTGAACGGCTTTAGCGTGATGCGGTTGACTGACTCGCGTTTGGACTCGTCTGCCATCGTCGCATAAATCTGTGTGGTCGAGACATTTTTGTGTCCCAGCATGTGCTGGACGGTATAGACGCTGGTGCCTGCATCAACCTGCAATGAGCCGAAAGTGTGTCGGCTGCAGTGGAACGAGATCTTCTTGGTGATGCCTGCGGCTTTCAGCCAGTTCTTCAGGGGTGTCTGCGTCATCTTGTCCGTGAAGCCCTCAAAGACCTTGCCCGTTCCGCTGCCACCGATCAATTCCAAAGCCTCGTCACTGATGGGATTGTTTACCAGTTCCTTGGT
>JAFYZV010000186.1 GCA_017548525.1 Prevotella sp. | reverse complement strand
TGACCAGTTCCGTATCCGAAATTATTTCGATATTTATATGACGCAGGGACCTTATTTTACCCGCGAATTTCTCAAGCTGAAGATACACCACGGTGACTTTGAGGTTTTGGAGACGGGATGGACCCGACAGGATTGGATTAGCTGTCATCGTCATGACTTTGATGGCGAGCGTGAACAGTTGCTGAGAGAACATGCCTGCAATCGTATAGTACTATACGCCCCAACCTTTTCACCCCGTCTTACGTCGCTACCAAAACTGAAAGAAGATCTCGTTAAACTGGTGGATGAGCGTTATGTGGTATTGCTCATAAAACTACATCCTCTCACATCTCAGGAATGGTCGGAAGAATATCGACAACTGGCTCAGGATCATCCACACATTCTGTTTCAAGATGATTTCTCGGTTACGAAATATATGCTTATGGCTGATGCGATGGTAAGCGATACGTCATCGACTATTTATGAAATGTTGCTTCTTGATAAACCTGTCGTTACGCTCAATACTGTATCAAAAAACCCTTATTGGAAAGATATTAGCCACCCCACACAATTGCTGGCAGCTTATGACGAATTGTTCGATAGTCAAGAACTGACTCAAAAGCGACAATGGATTATTCAAAATTATGACCCCTATACCGACGGTTGTTGTGCCAAACGTATGTTACAGGGAGCAAAAGATTATATCCATCGGCACGGTATACCTGATAAGCGCAAGTTGAACCTATGGCGTAAGTACACGAGTATAAAGACTTTTGGACGGGTGAAGTAATTCTCAATTATACGTTGTGGAAATGCATATATATTTATTGACCATATTCACGATAGGGCTTGTGAAGGTCGAGATAACGGAAGTTCTGTGGAGGCAGTTCTTTGGGTAATTCCATATAATTACCATATAACTGTCGCAAATAATAATCTGGTTGTGCGACCGTAGTCAGTTCTATATCCTCAAAGTTAATAATTTTGGGTTCACCGAAGACCTCCTTAGGTACAATCCCTTTATGTGGCTTATAGTCGTGGTCGGCTATGAGTATATTCTTGTCGTAGTCAAATTCTGCTAATATGTGTTGCAAACGTTGATGAAGGAAAGCTGGACTGAAAAGTCGACGTACCAACAATGGCAACCAGCTGCGTGGTCCGTGTCCATGCTTATAAGGGTCTATGAGACAGAAATAGAGCAACTTCTTAAAAAAATTCAATCGTATGTAGTGCCAACAACGCATGAAAGTGTTTTTGGTCATCCCGTCAATGGGATAAAGATCAACAGGCAATCCACCCACGAAATCGAATTGACGGCGTAGGATATAGGTAGTGCGGGCATCTTGGATGCGGGCGAAAAAATAGGGATAGCGAGGGTTTGTGTTGCTTGAGACCAACTCATAGCCTTCGGGAAGCCATTCGTTGGCATGAGCCAAAAGCTTGTCGTAATCGCGACGCGGCATACCCACGTCGGCATCGTCATCCCAAGGAATGAAACCTTGGTGTCGAATAGCTCCCAAGCAGGTGCCTGCTAAAAGATAATATCTCAAGTTATGCTTGTGACACACGTTGTCGATGACCTTCAGAATGCCTAATAGGCATTGTTGTAATTCAGGATTTCTCCGTTCTTCCAATAATGACATTTGGTAAGAAATTTATAATAGTTGTTCCTAAATGTATAGTTAATGAAGTTCTCCCAGTCAAGTCCAGAACGACAAGGAAAAATGGTTGTCTGCTGCTTGGGGTTTTCAGGATTCAATTGGTCGCAAAGGCGGGCGGCATATTCAAACATGTTATAATCGTCTAACACACGCTTTTTCATCTTTTCGAGAATAGACACAGACTGCTCATATCGTTGGCTGTCAATAATCTGCTCGATGGTATAGATAGCTCTTTCGGGTTGTCGTATGTCAATAGGTTCAAAAGAGTCGCGTAGGAAATAGTCGCTTAAATTGGTGCAACCATGATAAATGGGGAAAGTGCCAGCTAAATAGCAGTCGCTAATTTTCTCTGTCCAGTAATAAGGTTCCGATGAGTTTTCTATCACGACATGGTATTTATAGGGACGCAGCACGTCCAACTTGTCATCGAAAGGACGAAATCCACGACCGAAAACATCAATTCGCTCTCCAAAATATTGCTTTAACTGTTCCACAAACTTAATGCGACCAAGATGACCACGGCTAAATGCCTTGTTACTAGTTATGACGGAAAGGAGTTTCGTCTTTTGTTCTTGAATGAAAGGGCAAGAAAGTGAATCGTAATCTTCGGAGAAAGTGTAACCACCTTTTCCATCTGGTTTATAACCTACAAACCAAGGAAGGATAGCTGGTCCGTAAATGACATTAGGACAGCGCATCTGATGCTGGCAACTTACAACGAGACCAAATTGACGAATATAACGCTTGGGATAGACAAGCACAGAATGAGGCTCTGTGGTGAGCAGGATAGTGTTCTTAGGAGAAACACGGCATGTCTGCACTTGGCGCACCCCTTTACCTTGCACCACCCAAAAGTCAGCCTCCTCCAATGTGTCATCGAGACAAAACTCATATCGTCCATCTTGTGAGCGTAAGTTATGGTTGGGTGTCTGGCGGTGCATGATGGTTGCCAGCCCCTCTCGATAAGGAGTGAATCTAACTTTATACATGGGGGTCACGCTTTGAGAGGTAAGAGATAGCAGCTTTTATTCCTTGTTTTATATAGTATCCTTCATTCAAGCGAAGACTTATAGACTGTGCATTTTGTCTCATTTGCTGATAATCAGCATTTGAGAGTTGCATCAGTCGTTCGTCTAATTGATGGAGGCCATCAATCACAATACCTATCCCTTGTGATTCGATGAAAGGTGACATGGCGGCTTGTCTCCACACAATGACTGGAATGCCAGCACGTAGGTAGAATGATGTCTTATGTGGGTCGTTGATGCGGAGGTACTCACCCCAGTCGCCCGTACATTGTTCCAACGAGTCACCATCCCATACCAAACCGAAGTCGGCTTCTGCTTTTGCAATAAACTCATCACTAACCATGAAACCATGATAGAAAAGTTGCTGACAAGTATTGGTAGATGCGTCGAACCCTTTCCCATAAAGATCCATCTGCCAATTCTTCATAATAGGTTCTAATTTATATAGGAAATCGTTTCGCCAACGAGCGAGGTTCCCAGCATATACTATGCGCCAAGGCGTGTGGGGTGTTTTATAGTTTGTTGGTTTACTCATAGAGAGATAATCGAAGATTTGTAAGCAATGTATTCCACCTTTGAATCCATGTTCTATGAGATAATTGCGCATAGTGGTGTTATGAACGATGAGAAAGTCTGTCTTTGACAAGCGTCGGTTCTCGCCTTCTGGGGAAAGTTTATGACGGCGGAATGCACCTAAGTCATGAATCACCGTTACAACCTTTGCACTTTTGAAGTATGCTAATGTGCAGGCTGTCTTATAAAATTTCTTCATGGGGTATTGCAGGAAGAGAATGTCGTCTTTCTTCAGTTGAAAAAGGATGTTTGTAATGCTAACCAATTTTGTCAGAAAACGTCCCATACCGCCTTTACCGAAATTATGACGAGTCAGGTTGGTAAATCCCTCCCTGCAGCATATTTCATCTATGTCTTGTTTTGCTTTATTGACCGTTCCTACTTCTATATAATACCTCATAGTAATTATTGTTTGTTGTTAAAAAGATGCGTGATACGCTTGCGACGTATCCAACGTTTATCGTGTCTCTGTTTTACGGCAATTGCTTCTTCAATGTCTTTCTCTGTCCATCCACGAATGGCTGCGTATTCATTCAGAATAAAATGATAGACAGGAGTCAACCAATAGAACAGTGTTAAATTCTCCATGCATTCGGACTTGGGTACAGGATTGTCGTAGAAGTGCATGCGATTTATGTCTATTAGTTCAAAGTTATAATGTCCATTGTTCTCTGAGAAGAGAACATTGGTTGGGTTTAAGTCACGATGTAGTATACCCCTCTCGTGAAGAGAGGCAACAAAGCGGGCATAGGCTTTTGCCAACTGCTGGTCAAAAGGTTCCTGTTCAATAAGACGGGGACGAATGGGTTTCGCATTGGTGTATTCACAGATGTAGTATACCTGACGTAGCAACCCCAAATCACGCTCCTCAATATAAGCCACCGCTGCTGGGGTGGTGAAGTCTCGCTCACCTAATAATATGGCATTCTCGTAGGAGCGTCGTGCCTTGTTTTTTCTGAAAAAGGAATAAACAATCCGTTTCAACCAATCATGCCGCTTATATCGTTTCACGACAAATTGTTGTCCTTTTATTTCAAACAATCGTATTTGGTTGCGTCCATCGTAAAGTATTCTTCCTCCTTTGTCAAAGTCATTGACCAACTTTTTCAGACACTTCCGTTGTTGTTCGTATTTGGGGTTTACAACTATCATTTATACTCCTCCTTCCTGATAATCTTCCCGTCAATGACATCATATTTCCTGATAAACTCCTCGCGCCCACGTTTCCAGCGATTATGAGTCCAGAGGTAGAAGGCGGGCTGGCGACGGATGCTGTTTTCGAGCATCTTGAAAAAACTGCGGGTGATGGCAAACTCCTCTTCCTTGGCGGCCTCTACTGCAATGAGGCGGAAAGTGCAGATATAATGACCGCGTCGTGGACGTTCCATGTCTACATAGAAGACAGCGTCGTTCATCTTTTGCATGATACGTTCTGCACCAGTAAAGACGGGGGTGTCATGATGTAGGAAGTCAAGCCATAGGTGCATGTTCTCCCATTTGGGACTCTGGTCGCTGATGTACCCAAAGAGTGAGCGGCAGTTCTCTCTCTTAAGGGAAATGAGACGGCGAAGAATATCCTGTTTGGGTATACACAATCCTCCATGTGAAGAGCGAATATCTAAAAAAAGCTGATTGAAAATATCATTATAGAGTGGGTGATAGATGAGTCCAACCTTTGCCTGTGGATGGTGTCTGAATGCCAATCCCGTAGTAGAAAGCCATTCCCAGTTGCAGTAATGACCTAATATGCCAGCACAATCACGATTCTTATCGAATACTTGTTCCAACTGTTCCACACCCCTAAATTCTACATGACGTAATAATTCTTTGTCTGAGATGGTGAGCAATTTGACGGTTTCAACTACGTAGTCACATAGCCAATGGTAGAATTGTCGTTCTGTTTGCTTCAGCCATGTCTCGTCTTTTTCAGGGAAAGAGGACTGTAGGTTGCGTCTAACTAACTTTCGTCTATACCTTATTATATAATATAACAATGGAAAAACTGCGTCTGCAAATACATAATGTATTCGTAAAGGCAACAGCGATAGTAAATAAACTACGGCATATAATATTCGATAGAGGAGTTTTTTCATCATCGGTTTTTGAGGTCGTTAGTAGTAGCTTGTAAAATAGCCTTGCTCACATTGAGCAGTCGTTGAGTGTCGTTGCCTTCGCCTTCGCTTGCGATAATCCGTCGTGCATCGAAATCATAGAGTACGTATCCAGTGGAGTCTACAATCCATTGGGCGTTATAGTAGTTGTTTACAGCCGTTGGGTAGACATAGTCCGTCGAGAGTATATCACGGCTAAAGGTAAACTCGTCGTGGTTGATATTCATCTGCCCGAACAATGTGGCGACGAGGTCACTTTGATTACAAATGGCTTCTGCCACGAATGGTTGCCTTACGGCTCCACCTAACCAAATTATGGGAATATGATTTTTCTGTAAAGGTTTCTGTTGGTTTACCTCCTTATGCAAAATGCCATGGTCGGCAATGAGTACCAATAGTAGGTTTTGCCACAAAGGTGTCAGTTTCAGTTGTCCGATGAAATCATACAAACAATTGTCCAAGTAAGCAAAAGCATTTAACACTTCGTCTTCTTTGATGGTCAGTGTAGGTACGTCCCACGGTTCATGGCTGCTTAAGGTGCTGTAACCAATCAAGAAAGGTTCTTTGCCTTTGTACTCTTGAATCATTTGATACAAGGTGTTAAAGGTGATGTCATCACGAACACCCCATTGGGCAGTGTGCTGTTCGTCGGTAGTGAAATCGTCCATGCTGATAAGATGTTGCCAACCCGTAGCCATGAGATATGAGCGCATGTTAGTGAAGTTGATGTCGCCACCATACAAATAGTGGGTAGCGTAACCTTCTTGTCTCAGTTTACTGGCAATACTGGGCAGGGTTCGGCTCTTCTCGGGAATTTTCATCACGGAGACAGAGGGGAATGATGGGTAACCACTTAACGTTGCCAAAGTCCCACGGTCAGTGCGCCAAGAGTTGGCGTAACAATGATTAAAATAGACACCTTCCTCCTTTAATTGTTGTAGATGGGGCATTGCCTCAGCGAACTGTTCCCCTGCACTCTCCATGAGAATGATTACGATGTTGGGTCTTGTATTGTTTAGCAAGGTATCAGTCAAGATGCTATGGGTCGTGTAGACGTTTTCCACTAGTCTTTCGCACTTTTCTGAATCAAAGAAATCGTATTGGGAAAGGCTACCGAGTTGATGGTTGGCGGAGTAGAGGAACGAGAAAACGGGATTTACGGCAGAGTGGTTTAGGAATTGGTTTTCAGAGAAATACACTTGTCCGATATTGGTTGTTGATTCGCCTATCCCACCACGGATTCCTATTACCATGATAGGTATGAAAAGTAAGTATACAACAGACTCTCCCATTTTTCTGTATATAAATGACTTGGGGGTGTGGTTTCTGTAAGATGATTCCGAAAGTCTTTTGTAAGAGATGCTTGTAAATATGTAATAGATTGCGACTGCCGTAACAATAACAAGAAAGAGTCTTATCAAGAGATAAGACTTCGTGACACTGGCCATGGCTTCGGAGGGTGTCTCTAAGTATTGTAGGCAGGAAGCATCAAGCTTAAACTGCCAAAACTCATAGAGGCTCGTATCGGTCACGAATGCCAAGGCAAGGATGGTGGAAACCATTGCATAGTAGCCTCGGAACAACCCATTAGGCAGATTCATCCAAATACAGATGAAGGTCAACAGAAAGGGAACAATCAGTAGATAAAGAGCTGTGGAAAGATCGAGAGACAATCCATGTAGGATAACATTGATGACATCACCTATTGTGAAATCTTGTCCTTCATGATTACATGCCATAAAGACCACCTTGGCAATGATGAACACCAATACCGTCGTAACATAAACCTTCACCAGATATAAGAGTCTCTTCCTCATGTTCGCATAGTTTGCAAATAGCATTACACCTGTTGCATGTCATGCAACTTTTTGTAATATCCGTCGCATAGTAGAAGTTCATCATGAGTGCCACGTTCCACGATCCTTCCCTCATGTAATACGCAGATTTCATCAGCGTTCTTGATGGTGGAGAGACGGTGGGCTATGGCTACCGTGGTACGGGTTTTCATGAGACGCTCTAAGGCATCTTGCACCAAGCGTTCGCTCTCTGTGTCAAGTGCAGACGTAGCCTCGTCGAGAATAAGGATGGGAGGATTCTTCAAGATGGCACGGGCAATGCTTACCCTTTGTCGTTGCCCACCCGACAATCTTCCACCTCGGTCGCCGATATTGGTTTCGAATCCCTGTTCCGATTGGGTGATGAAATCGTAGGCATTGGCTATCCTTGCAGCATCCTCAATCTGTTTTTGAGTGGCATTGTCAACACCAAATGCGATGTTATTTCTAAAAGAATCGTTGAAGAGGATGGCCTCTTGATTGACATTGCCGATGAGTTGACGTAGATCGTGAAGGCCTAAATCTTTCACGTTAATGCCATCGATAAGCACCTCGCCCTCTTGTACATCATAATAACGGGGGATAAGATCCACAAGGGTTGATTTGCCACCACCGCTCTGTCCTACCAAAGCGATTGTCTTGCCCTTGGGGATGATGAGATTGATGTCTTTCAGCACCCATTGTTCCCCGTATCTAAATGACACGTTCTTAAATTCAATTTGATGGTTAAAGCCGTTAATTGGCTTAGGTTGGGCACATTCCTTGATGTTGTTTTCTGCCATCAGTATCTTGTCGATGCGTTCCATTGATGCCAGGCCTTTGGGGATATTATAGCCCGCCTTCGAGAAATCTTTTAGGGGTTGGATGATGCTGTATAGGATGACCATATAATAGATAAATGACGGTCCAGTGATAGCTTTGCCTGAGAGTACCAATATACCGCCGAACCACAATACAATGACTATCATGACCGTACCCAAAAACTCACTCATGGGGTGGGCGAGCGATTGGCGGATGTTCACGCGCATGATGTCATTGCGGTAGTGAGAGTTGATGTTGTCGAAACGTTCGTTCATCTTCTCCTCGGCACAGAACGCCTTGATAATACGCAGTCCCCCCAATGTCTCCTCCACTTGACTCATCGTGTCACTCCAAAGGGTTTGAGCTGCAATGCTCTTACGTTTGAGTTTACGTCCCACCAATCCCATAAACCATCCAAAGATGGGAACAAAAACGATGGTGAAGAGGGTAAGTTGCCAACTGACAAATAGTAACGTAGAGAAGTAAACAATGATGAGAATAGGGTTCTTAAAAAGCATCTCCAAGCTTGACATAATGCTTGATTCCACCTCCTGCACGTCGCCGCTCATTCGGGCGATAATGTCACCTTTGCGCTCTTCGCTGAAGAAGCCTAATGGCAGCGATGTGATTTTCTGATAGAGTTGGTTGCGAATGTCACGCACCACACCAGTACGGATTGGGACTATTGTTGCAGAGGAAAGGAAATAGGCACCCGTCTTCATGGCGGTGGTCAAGGCGAGAAACAAACCGATAAAGAGAAGCGTCGTCGTCTGTCCGTATTGGGCGATGAGTTGGTTGACAGCATAGTTTAGGTTGTTCATCATCACGACCTGCACATTACCCCAGTCCCATGCCATCCATTGTGTGGCTGCCTCGGCATCTCCTGTTTGGAAAAGTATTTGTAGGATAGGTATCAATGCTGCAAACGAGAAGATATTGAGTACCGCCGATAGCAGATTGAATACCACGGACAATATCAAGTATTTTTTATATGGCGGCACGAAACGCCGCAACACTTGTAAAAATTCTTTCATTTCTAATCAATTATCAATAACCAGTTTGTCGTTGGTCATGCGTTGCATATATTGTTGGATGACCGATTTCATCTGTTGGGTCATCTGCATGAGAGTGTCTTTGGAAATCGTGGCGAGGATGTTTTGACTCAATAGTGAGTCTGTGCGATAGTTATAGGCCGCTGTCACGTCCTTTCCATCGAAATCTATCAGATAAGAACCCTTCACAAACTGGTAACCGCTTGACTCTGGCACCCAATGTAATGCGAAGGTCTCCTTTGGTGGTGTGCCTATCATATCCTTGCCGAATGCCACGTAGGAATGGTGATAGTGTAGATAAGATAATACCGTTGGCATGATGTCGATTTGTTCTACCACTCGTGAATTGTCGTAGCCTTTTAGAGCGCTATCGCCAGGCGCGTAAAAGATGATAGGAACGTTATAGGCGCCTAATGAAGTCTTGTAGAAAGGGTCAATGTGGGAACTGGTATGGTCGGCAGTAATGACAAACAGGGTATTCTCAAACCAAGGTTGTTTGCGAGCTTTATCAAAAAAAAGCCGTAAGGCATGGTCTGTATATCCCACGCACTCTTGGATTTCGTTGTCACCCTTTGGAAATCGCCCTTTATAACGTTCAGGAAGACTGAATGGAGGATGGGATGATGCTGTGAAGACAGCTGTCATGAAGGGTGGTGTCATTTCGCTCATACGGTCAGCAAAGAACTGAAGGAACTCTTCGTCCCATATAGCCCATGTGCCATCATAGTCGTCATCACCATGATAGTTAGGGTCTGCATTATATTCCGTACGACCATAATAGCTCTTGAAGCCTGTGGCACGGGCAAAGGCTTGGAATCCCATCGAATTGTTCTGTGCGCCATGGAAAAACGCAGTTGTATATCCTTCATGTTCACCCAGTTCACGAGCCAGTCCAGACATTCGGTTCAAGGATGCTGGGGTGAGAAACAATGGCTCAACATAGTTGGGCAGTGATGATAATGACGAGGGCATTCCCTCTATGCTTTTGCGTCCGTTGGCGTATGAATATTGCCAAGTCAGGGCATGGTGGGTTATCAGCGAATCGAGGAAGGGAGTATACCCATGGTAGGTTCCGTTCCGTAGGGTCTTGTTGTAGAAACCGAAATGCTGCTTGCTGAAACTCTCAATGATGAACACCACCACATTCATGGGTTTAAACGCCAAAGAGTCAGTTGGTATATGTACAGGGGTAAATAGTCTTTGAGCCTCCTCTTCATCCATATAGTTGGGAATGGTCATCGGTTTCTTACTCAAGGTGCGATAAATGGAGAAAGGTGTATTAAGGACGATACCTGTCTCGACGGGTCTGTCAACATATTGGTTAGCATTACTGATGGTAATGGGGCGCACAGCAGTAGTGAATCCGCCACGCATTCCACCAATACAGAGGGGAATGGCTATCAAAAGAGACAACGATTGCACCACATAATAATTCACCAATGACCGATTGTTGTCGTTATCTCCATTAGCAACATGTCTTTTCTTAAGTGGTGGTAGGAAGAGTTTCCATAATACCCAAGAGAAAACCCCAGCAAGGATGACAAGATACCAGTTAGACAAAAACTGTTCGGCAAATATGATGGTCATATTACCAACACCCTCGTTACTGAACTCGGCAAACACGGTTGATGTGGTGCGCTTACCCGTAAAGGGAAAATAGACACAGTCTATTAAGTTGGAATAAATGGCAATGGAATTAAGGATGACATAAATCCAGCGAACTATCTTGTAATAGCATGGGCGTTCTTTCCAATGCAAGGGCAACAGCATCAACAAAATAATTGGCGCATTGGTATAGAGGATGGCGGAAGTGTCAAAAATCAATCCTGCTCCAAATAGGTTGACAGCGTGTCCCCATGTCATCGTGTCGGCGTATAGCCCCCAATTCTTCAGCAAGAAGGCCAGTCTGCAAAGCGTGAAAAGCAGATAGACAACCAAGATATTGCCCAATAACGACAACACGGGATATTTCTTGAAAATTGCTCCCCTCATGTAGTGACTTTTCATGAATACCTTGCAAAGTTACGCATAAAACATGAAAAAAAAATGAATAGCTTATACTATTTCAATAAAAAGTGCTAATTTCGCAACCTATGAAAAGGAAAAACATCATCATTGCCATCACGACGTTTGTCGTCGTAAGTATACTTGCTATTTGGGTTTGTAGCCGATGGCAGGTGTGGTTTCATAACCCCGAAGAACCGTATTATCATTCCCAGGCCTCCCCTCATAGGGTGTTATTGACCTTTGGCGACGGGAAAGAGTTGTCTCGCAACATCAGTTGGCAGGCCGATAGCGTTTTACGTCCCTCATACTTGGAGTTGGTATTGTTGCCTGATGGCGATACCGTGAGGGTGAATGCTGTGGGTGAGGTGTTCCGCTCACGTAGTGGTGTCGCAGCGTATTATGTGGCTCGTCTCCGTCAATTGCAGCCCGTAGCACATTATGCGTATCGGGCAGTTACCAATGGCGTAGCTTCTCGTTGGTATGAGTTTCAAACTTATTCCGAACATCGTGATTCCTTGTCTTTCCTCTATGTTGGCGACGTGCAGGACACCATCGGTGGACTTGCCAATCGTTTCCTACGGGAGGCAATTCACCGACATCCCCAAAATGAGTTTATTGTATGTGGTGGCGACTTGACCGAGCGACCTATTGATGAGAACTGGGCAGAGACATTCCGTGATGTGGACAGCATTTGCCAAACCCTCCCATTGCTCAATGTGACAGGCAACCACGACTATTTGAAGGGAGTCATCATGAGTTTGGAACGCCGTTTCTCATTAGTGTTTTCATATTTCCTTGACTCGAAAATCGGTGATAACCAAGTTTATTCACTCTGTTATGGTCCCACACAGTTCTTTTTGCTTGATAGTAACCGTGAGCTGCCATATCTGCTCACCCAACGTAATTGGTTGGAAAAGCAGCTCAAGGCAAGCACGGCACGTTGGAAAATAGTGGTTCTCCATCATCCTTTATTCTCTATGAAGGGCTATAACAACTTAATCCAGCGGTGGATGTTCAATGGCTTGATAGAAGAATATGGGGTTGACTTGGTGTTGCAGGGGCATGAACACGCATACGCTCGAATGACTCGCCACGACGAAAACGGAAACGCAGTCACGCCAGTATATACAATCAGCCACTTCTCACCAAAGAATTACCGTATTCAATTTGACGACCGTTTTGACAAGTTTGGAATTTCAAGCCGCTACTACCAAACAGTCAATATCAAAGGTGATACCCTGACGTTGGCAACATACGAGGTATATGGTCACACCCTTTATGACTCTTTGCAGATTGTCAAGCCATCGGAACAACAAGCGAAGGTTTTGGATTATGGTGTTGACATACCTGAATTTATGGAGTATACGCCACAACCAGGAAGCAAAAAAGACCAAGCATACGCCAAGCGGATAGCTGATTACGTACAAAGGCATCCAGAGAGGGTGAAACACTAACCTTGCTCCGTTACAGCAGAGTAAGTATATCCTTTACCTTATCGCTCTGTCAATCTTTGCGACATGTCGCAAGAATCTTGTTTCCATAGGCAGAATACTGCTTGTAACCCATATCATCGTTGATGTATTGACCAATATGCCAGAACATCATGTTAGCATATATACCACAACTTCTTGTCGTGCATAGTCAATAATATTTGTAACACCTGTATACAGATTGTAACTAACGTTATCTATCGTTTTGGAATCTATTATTTCGTTTGCCATCTGTATTCTCTATTATAGGCTATATCCAAGTTTCTCAAAGAGTGTTTTCAATGCCTGTTAGCTTTCTTCCATTTGTTTCAAGAATTCGCGCATTTCCGTTTGCAGTTGGCGCATCTTCGTGTCAAAGTCAATCTGCTCGTTGTTCAGGAACAATGAGGCTCAACACCACATGCTCGAGAAACTTATTCTTTCATCCTGTCAATACAAATCGGGCAATAGCCACAATACATTTGTAAAGGTACAAATTATCATCCTTATATAATAGTAACGAAGTGTGTTTTTAATCAAATTTAACCGTCTGAAGGCGATAATCCTCATGATGTAAATCATATATGGATTTGGTCGATTCGTACCCAAATATTTGGTTTTCTACGCTAATTATCGTATCTTTGCCGTCACAATTCATCAAATGATAAAGCTAAAACATACAATACAATGGAAAACGACGTGAGAATTATACCGCTCAGCGAGGAGTTTGACTTCTCAACCGTGCCAGTCTGGTACGTTCTATGCACCAACGGAGGATGTCCGCTACGACAGGAATGCCTACGGTTCCTCGCGGGCTCATGCGCACCCGAAGGCTTGGAGTCGGCACTCTGCGTGATGCCCAAGGCGTTGAAAGGCGATCGATGCCGCTGGTTTGACAGAAGGCAGGTTGTCGTGATGGCCATCGGATTCAGCCATCTTTACGACCCCGTGCTGAAGCAAGACTACACGGCGATGCGCAAAAGCATCACCCGATATCTACATGGCTCCAAGATGTACTATGAGTACAAGCGTGGCGACAGGCTGCTCACCCCCGAACAGCAACAGTGGATCCGCCAGTTGGTGAAGAGCTATGGCTACGACTGGGAGGTTCCTTTCGATGGTTTTATGGAGGCTTACAAGTTTGGAAAGGCTCCGATGCCAGCAGGGGAATGTCAACCTTAAAATCGTTTTCCGTATCAGAAAACACTGATTTCCACGATGGAAAACGATGTTTTCAGTATGGGAAAACGTTTTTATATGCCAACGGTGGCATCAATAGGTTTTATTTATCAAGTGAAAAGTCATATCAGATACCTACTTTCGGACAAAGGAAAGGGGCTTTTCCTTTATTTGTCCGAAAATGGGTTTCCTGTCCGATGTGTTTTTTTCATATTTCCTAAAATTGTTTGGTAGGCACTTGGATTGTCCTTACTTTTGCAATGTCAAACAAGACAAGACGGAGTAAAATATTCAAATAATACAAACAATTTAAAACGTACAATTATGAAAAAGGTTAGTTTATTTTTGGTGGCAATCGTGAGTATGGTAATGCAGTCGGTAACATGCTTGGCAGGCGACATGGTTATTCCCGCAGGGCAGCTCCCCGCAGCGGCACAGACCTTTGTGAAGAAGAACTTCCCCAACACCGCCATCTCATACGTGACGAAGGAAATGGAGTTCATGGGCGCGACGTATGAGGCGAGGCTTGCCGACGGTACGGAGATTGAATTCGACAGGAACGGTAACTGGGACAAGGTGGATTGCGAGTACCGCGCCGTGCCGGCAGCCCTCATCCCCGCTGCCATCTCCCAGTTCGTGAAGACGAACCACGCAGGGGCGAGCATCGTCAAGATAGACAAGGAACGCTATGGCTACAAGATTGAGTTGTCAAACGACCTCGACCTGAAGTTCAACAGGAATGGCAAATTCATCGGCATCGACGACTGACAAGGCGTATAAGTTCTCTCATCATTAAGTTAATAATCTCCTGAAGATTTTATGTAAGAGGGGTGCTTCTGTTGGAAGTGCCCCCTTTTTTCGAAATCCCAAGTGAATGGATAGGTTGAGGATGAGATACTAAATGAATCAATTCTAATGGAAACCGTTCCATTAGAATTGATGAATGAATAAATAGATTTTGCCTTAAAGGATTTCCATCGCAATCTTGGCACATGCCTCTGCATCGGCTAAGGCATGGTGATGGTTTTTCAATGGGTAGCCACAGGCTGTAGCGACGGTGTGCAATTGGTGGTTTTCCAAATGGGGAAACAGACGGCGAGCAACGTGGAGGGTGTCATGGAACACATAGTTAGGGTAGTCCATTTGGTAAACGCGGAATACTGCCTTCAGGCAATTCTCGTCGAAAACTATGTTGTGGGCGACGAGAGGAAGCCCCTCTATGAGCTGTTCCACTTGTGTCCAAACACTGGGGAAGGTAGGTGCGTTGTCGGTATCTTCTTTGCAAAGGCCATTGGCTTGCGAACACCAATAGGTATAGAAGTTTGGCTCTGGTTGGATGAGCGAGTAAAAAGAGTCTGTTATCTCCCCATTGCGCACGACAACAACACCTACGGCACAGATTGAACTGCGCTCATAATTGGCTGTTTCAAAGTCTATGGCGGCAAAGTCTCTCATCTATGCAAGGTATTCGACAAGTACATCCCACACGGCGATGATGTGGCAGAGGCTACCAGCGAGGACGAAGAAGTGGAAGACGGTGTGCATGTACCGCCGCTTGTTGAGGCTATAGAATACCGCTCCGGTGATATAGCACACCCCCTCGGCGATGATCCACGCTACTGCCGCCGTACTCACGCAGTCTAATAAGGGTTTGAAAGCGGCAAGGACGGAGAGTCCCATCAGGCAAAAGCAGACGGTTTCTAAATGACTATGGTCTTTGAGGCGGACAAACGACATGATGGTTCCCACGATGGCAGCTGTCCAAACGAAGGCGAACAACGCCCATCCCCATGCCCCATGATTACGCATGGCAACAAGGGTAATGGGCGAGTATGAGCCAGCGATGTGCCAGTAAATGGCGGCATGGTCCCATTTACGTAGCCGTTCCTTCCAAACCGACCGTGCCGATAAGGCGTGGTAGACGGTGGATGAGATATAAGACATCAACATGCCAAAGAGGTAGAGAATGACACTGATTGTTGCCCAATCGCTTCCCGACTTGGCACACCACACGAGGAAGATGATGCCAAAGACAATACCCATCACGATACCCCCGGCATGTGACCAGGCATTCCATAGCTCCTCTTTGTGGCTGAAGTGTATCTTCATGGAAAGATTTTTTGCTTTTCTTATCCCACGGGAATGAAATCAAGCCGCCGTCTCTCTACATCGGCAGCCACCACCTTGATGCGGATGGGGTCTCCCAATTGGTATTTATGGTGATTGCGACGGCCAATGAGGCGGTAATTACGCTCATCAAAGTCATAATAGTCATTACCCAAGTCGCGCAAGGAAACCAATCCCTCGCAGTGGTTGTCATCAATCTCGCAATAGATGCCAAAACTCTTGATGCCGCTGATGTGCGCATCGTATTCCTCCCCGATATGCTCACTCATAAACTCCACCATCTTGTACTTGATGGAATCGCGCTCGGCATTGGTGGCAATCTGCTCCATGTCACTGGAATGTTCGCACAACTCCTCGTAATATCGCTCGTTGGCACTGCGTCCCCCTTGCTGGTAACGGGTGAGCAGACGATGCACCATCGTGTCGGGATAACGGCGGATGGGACTGGTGAAATGTGTGTAATAGGCGAATGCCAAGCCGAAGTGGCCAATGTTATGAACAGAGTATTTGGCTTTCATCATGGCACGAAGGGCTACCGCCTGGATTAGTTTCTGCTCACGCTTGCCTTCGGCATCGTCCATCAACTTGTTGAGGCTGCGGGCAGTCTCGCCTTTTGTGCCAGCCGTCTTCAGCTTATATCCAAATTTGATGATAAACGCACGAAGCTCCTCTAATTTCGTGGGGTCGGGATTTTCATGAATACGGTAAGGTAAAGTCTTTGCCTTTTGACCTTTCTTCACCTTGCCCACATCCTCTGCCACGGTGCGATTGGCAAGCAACATGAACTCCTCAATGAGTTTGTTGGCATCTTTCGATTGCTTGAAGAAACAGCGTGTGGGCTTGCCTTTGTCGTCAACATCGAAATGTAGTTCCTCACTCTCAAACTTGATAGCACCGTTTTTGAACCGCTCCTTGCGCAGGCATTTGGCAAGGCGGTCAAGGGTGATGAGTTGCTCGGCATACTCTCCCCGATAACCCCCATGGGGTGCGGGCGGTGCGGGTTGCCCCGTTCCTTCCACCACGCCATTGTCTTCCAACAATTGTTGCACTTCCTCATAGGCATAGCGTCGCTTGCTACGGATGACGGTATGGACAATGCGATAATGGCGAACCATGGCATCTTCGTCTAAATGGAATATGACGCTATAGCATAGTTTATCCTCGTCAGGACGCAAGGAACACACATAATTGCACAATCTTTCAGGCAACATCGGTATCGTACGGTCTACAAGATAGATGCTCGTGGCACGTTTCTGTGCCTCTTTGTCAATGATGGAACCTTCCGTCACGTAATGGGACACATCGGCAATATGCACCCCCACTTCCCAAAGCTTATTGGGAAGGCGGCGGATGGAGAGGGCATCGTCGAAGTCCTTTGCATCTTTTGGGTCGATGGTGCAAGTCCATACATCGCGGAAGTCTTCTCTTTCTGCCAAGTCTTGTGCCGTGATGTCGCCCGAAATCTGATTGGCGGCATCCTCAACTGCCTTAGGATACTTGTACGGCAACCCATATTGTACGAGGATGGCGTGCATTTCTGCGTTGTTTTCACCCGTTTCACCTAAGATGTCGATTACCTCGCCAATCATGTTTCGGTTGTCGTCGTCGGGCCATTGGATGATTTTGACCACCGCCTTGTCATCGGTCTTTCCTCCTTTGAGTTTTCTTTTGGGAATGATGATGTCTTGGACAAATAGATTCTCCTGTGTGACAAGAAAAGCGATATTGCTATCTACCCGCAACCTACCGACAAAAATATCCTTGGCGCGTTGGACAATCTCAACGACTCGTGCCTCTTTGATGTGCTTGATGCGTCGCGCCATCATCACCACTTTCACACGGTCGCCATTGAAGGCATACATCGAATTGCGCTCGGAGACGAAAATCGGTTTGTCGCTGCCATCGGGGATAAAAGAGTTTTTGCCATTCGACTTCCTGACAAATGTGCCAATCAGTTCCTGTCCGCTCTCGTTGAGCTTATATTGGGTGAATGAAACTTTTGTGAGGAAGTCATCCCATGTCATCTCTTCCATGATGTCTATGGCGAGCCTCCTAAGTGGGTGTGTGTCGAGATTGAGGAGCCTAAAGATGTCTTTTGTAGACAACACCACTCCTGGATGTGATGAGAAAAACGAAACCAAAAGTTCTGATAGTTGTTTCTTTGACAAGCGTTTGCCGCCTTTTTTTTCTTTTGCCATAGATGTAATAGTTTATGGTTATTAAAGATGTAGGTCTGTGCAAATTAACAAAATAAAATCGAGAAACGTGCGTTTCTTTACGATTATTTTGCAATTACAACAAAAATGAACTAACTTTGCCAACAATAAGGATCATATTGAGTCGAAGTGTCAAAGACAAACATACTCATAACGGGTGCCAGCGGCTTCATTGGGAGTTATATCGTAGATGAGGCTTTGCGGCAGGGGATGGACACTTGGGCTGCCGTGAGAAAAAGCAGTTCCAAGGAATATTTGCGTGATGAACGCATTCATTTGTTGGAGTTGGATCTCTCATCGAGGGAAAGACTCGTCCAGCAACTCGAGGGTTTCTCGTTTGATTATATCGTCCATGCCGCAGGGGTGACTAAAAGCCTTCATGCCAAAGACTTCTGGAAGGTAAACACCGAGGGTACCAAAAACCTCGTGGATGCCATCTTGCAATTGCAGATGCCCATCAAGCGATTTGTCTATCTCTCGTCTTTGAGTATTTTTGGTCCCATTGCCGAGAGACAACCCTATCGTGAGATAACCGAGGATGACATCCCTAAACCCAATACGGCATACGGGAAGAGCAAGTTAGAGGCGGAGAGATACTTAGACTCCATTGGCAACAACTTCCCTTATATCGTCCTCAGACCCACTGGTGTATATGGTCCCCGCGAGAAAGACTATTTCCTCATGGCGAAGAGCATCAAGGGACATGTGGACTTCTCCGTCGGATTCCGCCGCCAAGACATCACGTTTGTTTATGTGCAGGATGTGGTTCAGGCGGTGTTTCTCGCTTTCGACCATGGGATGAGCGGCAGGAAGTATTTCCTTTCTGATGGCAAGGTTTACCAGTCTTCCGCTTTTAGCAATTACATCCATGAAGAGTTAGGAAGGCCGTGGTGGATTCGCTTGAAGGCTCCGATATGGGTGTTGCGTGTGGTGACATCCATAGGCGAGCGCATCGGGCATCTTACGGGGAAGATTACCGCATTGAACAATGACAAATATCATATCTTAAAACAGCGTAATTGGCGTTGCAATATTGAGCCGACGATGGATGAGTTGGGCTACCATCCTCATTATGACTTGGAAAGGGGTGTCAAACTCACCATCGCATGGTACAAGGATAATAATTGGTTATGATAAAATTACTCAAAGATATATTCACGATAGACAAGCATCCACGTAAGGGATTGATGCCATTGGAGTGGGTGGTGTTGGGTTATCTCATCCTCACTTCATTATTGATTCTTTTCACATATACGGAATTGGAATTCCCCTTAGAAATGCTCAAAGGGCGTGGGCGTGTTGTGGTCATGACATTGGCGTTATGGATAGTCTATCGGTTGGTGCCCTGTAGGTTTACACTCATGTTTCGCGTCTTGGGGCAGATGGCATTGTTGTCGTGGTGGTATCCAGACACATACGACTTGAATCGTATATTCCCGAACCTCGACCATGTATTCGCTACTACTGAGCAGTCGATATTCGGATACCAACCAGCGTTGGCTTTCTGTAAGGAGTTCCCGTCGGCATTTTTCAGTGAATTGATGGATATGGGCTATGCTTCCTATTATCCCATGATTGCCGTGGTGTGCCTGTTTTATTTCTTTTGCCGTTATGAGGAGTTTGAAAAATGTTCGTTTATCATCCTTACGTCTTTTTTCATTTATTATATCATTTATGTGTTTTTGCCTGTCACGGGACCTACCTTTTATTTCAAGGCAGTGGGAATAGATAATATTGCGCAAGGGATATTCCCAAACGTTCGTGATTATTTCAAGACACATCTTGAATGTTTTCCGTCACCTGGCGATAGCAAGGGATTATTCTATCAACTCGTGGAGGGGGCAAAGGCGGCAGGAGAACGACCCACGGCGGCTTTCCCCAGTTCCCATGTAGGCATTTCCACCATCTGTATGGTGCTTGCATGGCGGTCGGGAAGTCGTAAATTGTTTTATTTGTTATTACCTTTCTTCATCTTATTGTGTTTTTCAACGGTTTATATCCAGGCTCATTATGCCATAGATGCCTCTGCTGGGTTATTCACGGGATTGTTGTTATGGTATCTCCTTGACAAAATAAAAATTTAGTAGCTTGATCGAATGAAAAAACTATACATCGAAACATACGGTTGTCAAATGAATGTGGCAGACTCCGAAGTGGTTGCCTCGGTGATGAAAATGGCGGGTTATGACACTTGCGAGGGTCAAGAGGATGCCGATGCGGTGTTTCTCAATACGTGTTCGGTAAGGGAGAATGCCGAGAACAAGATTTACCATCGATTGGAAGAGTTGAATGCCCTTCGTCGTAAGAAGGGGAGATTGATTATTGGCGTTTTGGGTTGTATGGCAGAACGAGTGAAGGATGACTTGATAAAAAACCATTTTACAGACCTCGTGGCAGGACCTGATGCTTACCTCAACCTTCCCGACTTGATAGCGCAAGTGGAATTGGGACATAAAGCCATCAATATTGAACTGTCTACAACGGAAACATACCGCGACGTGCTGCCACAACGCATGGGGAAGACACGTATCGGGGGATTTGTGAGCATCATGCGTGGATGCAACAATTTCTGCCATTATTGCATCGTTCCCTATACGCGGGGGCGGGAGAGAAGCCGTGATGTGGAGAGCATCCTCCGTGAAGTGCGTGACCTTCAAGAAAAGGGATTCAAAGAGGTGACACTGCTTGGGCAGAATGTCAATTCTTATTCTTGGGGTACTAAGGAGTGTAGAAGTTCAAGGAGTTCAGACAATAGTGAGATAACTAAAAATGCTAATGTCTGTACTCCTGAACTCCTTGAAACTCCTGAACTCCCTAACAATATCATAGCCTTCCCGCAACTTCTGAGCCTCGTGGCAGAAGCCGTGCCAGACATGCGTGTGCGGTTTACGACATCGCATCCCAAGGACATGAGTGACGAGACGTTGCAAGTCATCGCAGAAATGCCTAATGTTTGTAAGCAAATACATCTGCCAGTCCAGAGTGGGTCTAACAAGATATTGAAGTTGATGAACCGCAAATATACCCGTGAATGGTATCTCGACCGAGTGGCAGCCATCCGTAGGATTATTCCCGACTGTGGATTGTCTACAGATATTTTCGTGGGATACCATGACGAGACGGAAGAGGATCATCAACTCTCATTGTCCTTGATGCGCGAGGTGGGTTATGACTCGGCATTCATGTTCAAGTATAGCGAGCGACCTGGCACGTTTGCCGCCAAGCATTTGCCAGACAATGTACCCGAAGAGGTGAAAATTAGGCGACTCAACGAACTCATCACCTTACAGACAGAAATGTCTGCCATCGCCAACAAGCGTGACGAGGGGAAGGAGTTTGATGTGTTGGTGGAGGGCTACAGCAAGCGTAGCCGCGCCCAACTTTGCGGACGTACCGAGCAAGGGAAAATGGTGGTGTTCGACAAAGGCAACCACCATGCGGGCGAAATCGTGCGTGTCAAGATTACTCGCTCCACATCAGCCACTTTATTTGGAGAGGTTGAAAACTGAAATAGCTTCTTTATAAGATTACATTATTGAGTAAATAAAACAACTATGCAAAAGGCAAGTGAAAAAATGATTTGCCTTATGGTTGTAATTTCTTTAACTTGAGTAATGCTTCTATATAGTAGTAGTCGGCATAGATGATGCTGGCATCTATCTCGGATCCTGCGGGGTGATTACCTGTGGAGTGCATCAAGAAGGAAACATTTTTGTTCTGACTCTGGTAACGGTCGGTACTCAAGTCGCGAAGCATCTTGACGGCTTGCTCACGGTAATAGTTGCCATCTTTTACATATTGACATAGTTCGAGTAAGGCACTCGCCACGATACAAGCCGCAGAAGCGTCTTTGAGGTTGAGGGATGGGGTGTCGCTAATAGGAATATCCATATCCCAATATGGTATCATGTCGTCACTGGTCTCATGAAGTCGTTTCAGATAGATGTCCGTAACTTTTTGGGCAAAGTCGAGGAAACGCTGGTCAAGGGTGTACCGATACGTCATGGTATAACCATAGATTGCCCACGACTGGCCACGGCTCCACATGGAGTAATCGGCATATCCTTGATGAGTGACTCCCTTGATGAAGTGTCCGTCGAGCGTGTCATAGACCGCTACGTGATAACTGGAACCGTCAGGACGGAAATGGTTGTGCATGGTTGTTTCTGCATGCCGTACAGCGATGTCGTGCAAACGTTGTGAACCGCCATTTTGAGCCGCCCAGAAAAGCAGTTCCAAGTTCATCATGTTATCCATGATGGTGTTGTGACCACCATAGTCTATTACATGGCGTGGCCAGCTGAGCATCGTGCCAACCTTATCATTGTATAATGTGGCAAGGGTATCGGCTGCTTGCAGGGCGAGTTGCTTGTATCGCACATCCTTCGTCTGTTCATATCCTTTCAGGAACGAGTTGATGGTAATAAATCCCAAGTCGTGGTCGAAGACGAATTGTGATGGCAAGAAACTGAGCGCATGGGTATAACCCGTTGCCGCTTTCATCACAGTTTCGCTACGGGTGTAGTCGTAATCCATCCATAGGATGCCCGGCCAGAAGCCCGAACACCATTCCTCTGCACAGGCTTTGCGCAGATTCCATTTCTGTTGTCCCTCTTGTATATTCCTCGGCATCATTGTGAAGTCGTAAGGGCGCAATGCCTCCAATGCCCGATCCACCTGCGTTCCGCAATATGCCAGTTGTTGGTTCACATTGAACTGCCCGATTTCCTTGCTGAAGACCACGCCGCTTGCATGGTTGCCTACGTACATAGGCACATAGTCGGCTGTAGCATACCATCTTGGTTTGCCAGCCATGTCATCGCTGATGGTCTGTCCGTTGATTTTCAATCCTTCGAAGGTCACGTTACGCACGGAGTGGTCGGCATCGTAGCCATTAATGATAGAGGGATTTGGTATGCTGCCATGATAACGGACATTACGGAATGTGATGTTTTCTACACCCTTGCCTGGAGCCGTGCAGTATTTTTGGTTATAGCTCACCTTTATTTGCGTGATGCATCCGTCTTCTATCTGCTCTATGCGGATGTTGTCGAAAAGCACGTCACGCACCAAGTTGCCATCACCGCAATTGATGGCGAGGCAACCTTGATAATCCACTTGCGGCTCTGCTTGTCCCAATATATCTATGTTCTCATAGATAATGTGTTCAATGGTGTCGCCCACTTCGGGATTTCCGTGAATGCCAATGAAGATGGGATGCGCCACGTCTGCCCATAGTGTGCTGTTCCTCATGCGTACATTGCGGGTGGAACCGTTGAAACCTTTACGGGTAGCGTAAGCGGTGGTGCAATCATCGCTATTACGGCAGAACACACGGTCGTACAACACATTCGTGGAAGCAAATACATTCAGACCGTCGCCCCATCCTGGATGCGATATGCTACGCACATCGTGCAAGGTCACGCCATTACATTCCCCCACGGGGCAGGTGTTGAGGATTAACCCGTTAACCAACACGTTTCGACTTCGGTAAACATGGCACCCCTCGTAACCTTTGGCGGGTCGGGCTATGCCTCGTCCAAGAATGCTCACGTCATGAGCATCCTCGATGGCGAATGTCCCTGTGAAATAACTACCACCAGCGAGATAGACCGTTGTGTTTGAGGCAATGCGAATTGTGTCTTCAGTATAGAAGCCTGGAGCATAATAAATGAATTGTCGTTTGTCTCTCTTTGCTTGCTTTTTGGCTTCCTCCATCGTAATGGTAGGCTTCGATGTGAAGAGCAATAGGTTATCGGTGGTGTTACCATCGAACTCGATGCTCACGTTTTCGGGTTGGAACAGCAGGAATTGTACCGTGGAGTCATTCTGTATGTTTGCAATCGTACCGCGATAGTCGGGACGGATTCGGGCTTGCTTGATCTTCTTGTTTTTGCAAACCACTCGCACGAAGACATCCCCTGTGAAGTCGAAGAAAGCGTATGAGATTTCTCTGATGGCGTGTTTCTTGTTGCCGATGGAGGCATTGACTTTTGCCATATAGGTGTCTATCTTTGTCCACTCATTACCTCCACGTGGTTGGATGAACACATCGTAGTCGTGTATCATCGGAGCACCATCAGGAGCAGGATAGGTAAAAACTTGGTGCAATTTCACTCTTTCTTTCACGCCGGGTGCTTGTGTTTCACGACTCTTACCTTTCCGCTCCGCCTTTGCTTGTAATTTCAATACCTTTTCCGTGTAAGGCATAGGCAGCCCTTTCACCTTTACATAATGATTGTAGGGTTGTTGATAGATGTCCCACAACTCACCTCGCCCCATTTCTCCGGGCTTTGTCCAGTCATTATACAGCCCTGTGCAGTCTGTCCATGTTTCAAAAGGAACATCGTACCCCAAATTGTAACGAGCGGAATATTCAAAACCTTTCATCAATCGATTGTCGAGTGCGCCCCATAGGTCATCGCCCTGCTGCCATGCCATTTCGCAGATGTCTGCCATTGCCTCCAATCCTAACTGCACATGTCCTTGGTCGCGCCCCGTCTCTTGGCATTGGCCCGTTTCACCGATGTATCGGGGCAATGCCCCGTTGTCGTAACCATTTAAGTAATAATCCACAGCTTTCCGATAGAGTGTTGAGTCTTCAAGGAAAATGGCGCAAGCCATACGGCATCTGTTCACGATGGCTCCCCAATTGCCGTTGGCGTATGGGCTATTCGCCTCAAATTGGTCGATGGTTGGAAGGATGGCGTGTCTTATGAATGACGAATGAAGACCGAATAGGGAAGAGCCCGTCTGTAGAGGGGCTTTCATTCCGACGGATTCATCGTTTTTCAGGAGGGTCATTGCCCTTACCAGCCAATAAGCTTGGATGGTACAGAGGGGCGCGTCGTGACCATCAAGCCGTTGCAGGGTCGTGGCGTAAGCATTGATAATTTTCAAGGCATTTTCCTTTTCTCCTTTCAGAGCAAAGTCGAGTGCTGCTTTCATGTCGCGCTCACTACCCGCCTTTGTACTACGGTACTGTCCGTCGCGGGCAACCACCACATAGGGGCCAGACATCTTGTACTCCTGTGCCATGACTGGCATAATGAAAAATGGGAAATGGGAAACGGAGAATGTGATTGCGCAGAGGAACGCAAGGGTGACTACGATACGTTTCATGGGGCATTCTATTTCATCTTTTCAGTAACTTCTTTCCTTTTTTGATGTATAAGCCTTTTGTCAGACGTGATGGCTCCTGCCGACGACCATTCAGGTCAAACCACATACTATTTGACTCTTTGAAATGTATACTTTCATTTTTTATTCCATTGGAATTATCGATGGGAATGAGACTAAAGGGGAAGGTGGTGAGCTTGGTATTGGTGGTGAGCATTGAGCCGTCGTCATTCATGGTCCAGTATTTGGTGGAGCTGGCAGTGATTCCCGTGCGGAGCGCATAACGGTCGGTTCCCACGGCGGAGTCAAGGTAAAAGGAGAAAGGCTTGGTGCTGGAGAGTCTCGCGGCTGTATTGAGACCGAGGCTGTCGGGTAGGTTGACGAAAGCATAACGAGTGCCGTTGGTGTCGATGAACCAAGTCTGTCCTTCGGTGGGAAACGTGATGTCGCCCTCGTCGAAAGTGACGGGCTGGTTCTTACCGTGTCCTGTAAGCAAGCGTCCGCTTTCAATATCTTGGATGATATAATTGCCAGGTTGAATATCGGTTGCGGTAGCTTTCACCAAGACGGAGAAGGTGAAAGCGTACTCCTCATCGCCGAGAGTGAATGTGGCAGTATAATTGCCACCGGTCTGTACATCTTCCAAGGTCAGCGTCTTACTGCCCGTGGTGCCATCGCTCCACCACACGTTGGATGCGGAGACTGCGGAGGGCGTGGTAATGCCGAGTGTCACGCTACCGCCTTGCTCCACTACCACCTCGCTGCCATCCGTCGTGGTTTCACCTATGATATAATAGGGTATTGCCATGAATACATGGATGTGGAACACTTGTGTCGTTGCGGCTCCACCTTGGTTGGTGAAAGTAACGCTGATGTCTTGGTCTTTCTTGATGGCTGAGGTTGTAATGCTTTGAGTGGTAGCTCCTGTACTCCATTTGTAGGTACCCCATCCTGCGGTAGGTGTTACGTTAAGGGTGGTGGTCTTTCCGTAGAGCACGTCGATGGTGTCCGTTTCTGTGGTTGTGCCGTTGTAAGTTATGCTGGGAGTGAGACTGTCGGGTGTGCAGTCACCTTTGGTAGCGATGGGGAAGCAGAGCTGGCTCTTGATGCCGTGGGCATTGGTGTAGGTGACGCGGTAAATATAGCTGCGGTCGGTTGTAACGGTGATGTCGCGTGTCGTCTCGCCCGTGTTCCAATGCCATTGCCCCGTATCCTCTTCCCCGTCGGGCAGCTGTGGCATGAGGGTGAGAGTCTGTCCTGTTGGCGGACATGTGTTGTTGATGGTGTATGTGTTGACGAGTCCTCCCAGCTCATTGTGTAGCAATGTCTTGCCATTGACCATGCCACGTGCTTTCTCTTTGGCGAGGCTGGGATGAGATTGGTTGTGAGTGTTCCGCTATATTCCATCTTGGGAGTCAATTCAGTAGGCACATCGTCAGTGGGACAGAGTTGCACGTCGCGGGTATTCATCAGCACGGAGT
>JAFYZV010000185.1 GCA_017548525.1 Prevotella sp. | reverse complement strand
TGTTCCGTTGCTCCCCACGATGCCCATCTTCTCGAAACGTGCAAAGTTATAGTAAAAATCTTTCAAGATGACATTCTCTCCAAAGGCTTTCGATACGTATCGGCACTCGAAGATTTTGGAGCCGATATACACCTTACTTGCCTTTAGACGGATCTGCCGTTCCTCAATCCTGCGCTTGGCAACCTTTTCCAACTCATAAAAAGCCTCCTCCCGATACCGCGCCTTATGCCCTCGGGCTTGTGGCATACGGCGCATCCATTCCAGTTCCGTGCGGTAGAGGTTGTTGGCTCGTACCACCTCCGCCCGTGCCACGTCTATCCGTTGTTGCCGCTTTTCCAAGTAATAGCTATAATTGCCACGATAGGTATAGAGCCGCTGATCATCCAACTCGATGATGATGTTGCATACGCGGTCGAGAAAATATCGGTCGTGTGTCACCATCAGCAACGTTTTGTTGCCACGGGAAAGGAATCCCTCCAACCATTCTATCATCTCCAAGTCCAAGTGGTTGGTTGGCTCATCGAGGATTAACAGTTCTGGCTCGGTAATCAATACATTGGCGAGAGCCACGCGCTTCTGTTGTCCGCCACTCAGTTGCCCCATCGGTTGGGTGAGATCCTTGATCTTCAGTTGGGTAAGGATTTGCTTGGCTTTCAACACCCGTTCCTCTTCGCCGTGGTGATTAAAACAAGCATCCAATACAGATTCCTCGGGGTCAAACCATGGCGATTGCTCCAAATAACCTATCTTCAGGTCGCGCTTGCAGATAATCTTCCCGGCATCATACCCTTCTTTTCCCGTCAACACGGAGAGCAGCGTAGACTTCCCAGTACCGTTTTTGGCAATAAGTCCCACTCGTTGCCCCTCGGAAATGGAAAAGGAGATGTCTTCGAATAGCGTCAATGCGCCAAACGACTTTGATAACCCTTGAATGTCTATATATGGAACAGCCATAGTGGAATGCTAACCTTGTCTTATTCGACGCTAAAGTCAGATAATTCGAAACTGCCGTCTTCTGCCAGTTGAACGCGTGCCGAAAGAGTGGGCATGTCTGTATAATCCAGCACCAAACCCGTAATGAACTTCACTCCTGGAATGAAGCATACGCGTGGATTACCATTGTTTAGGTCATAGCTAATTTGTTCGCCAATCCAAATGGGCTGTTCATCGTCTAATCCGCCCATATCCTTGACAGTATTCGTAGCAGAGGCAATCTCTGTTCCATCGACAAAGAACGTAATCTTTTCTCCCTCAACTGAGTATTTCAGATGTTCTAAGATTTTTTGTTGCATTTGATAAGGCTCAATCGTTGCAGCGATGTGAGCAATGTCATTAGACCCAAATTGCAATTTATAAAGTTGTTCCACATTGGTTCCCGTTCCTTCCATCACGCAGGATGTCAACCAAAGGTTGTTTGCCGATGCGTCATAGAAAGCTTGCGGTTGCCTGCTGTTGCGAATGTCTGTAAACGAGGTAGATATGTCATTTTTGGTAATCATCATCCCATATCCTTCGGTAGATAAACCTCCATCTAATTCGCTGATGCCAGACACGTTGATGTTGTTCGCAGAGTCGTTCATAATTTCAAATGGATGTAGCTTTATTGACTTCACATACCCCTGCACTACTTGTTCTGGTACTTGATTGACAATAGGTTCTTCCAACACGCCCCCTACATCCTTCAATATCTTATCGCTTGTGCAAGAAGATGTTAATACACTCATACCGCAGTTTAAAAGAATGGCGACAATCATCCAAAAGTTCTTTCTTTCCATATAATGTTATGTTTTAGACTAAAACAAGATACAAAAGTACAAAATATTTTGGAAAAAAGATAAATATTGAATAGTTTGTTTATCTTTGCACTATCATAACGATTCAAACGGTTATAGCTATTAACGTAATAAAAACAAAACAATTATGAAAACAAAATTATTTATCATGTTAATTGCCTTGTTTGTGATGGCAGGCTATAATAGTGTGAATGCACAAGTGAGAAAGACACAAAAGAGAACAGCGGTGAAAAAGTCGGTAAATAGAGCACAGACGCATCAAGCAATCGACCTTGGACTTCCGAGTGGAACTAAATGGGCAAGTTGCAATGTTGGATCTAATAAGCCAGAAGAGTACGGAGATTACTATGCGTGGGGGGAGACAACTACGAAGAAAGAATATTCTAAGGATAATTATCGGTATTACAAAAATGGTGAAATCAATTAGGATCTTGGCTCAATGATGATGGCTCGTCATTGAGCTGTAATTAGGTTATTCTCTCACTTCTCACATCTTTCTATCTAAAAAGGCACGACATAGGATGTTGGCCACGCCTTTTTTGTTTATACAAACCATAGGTCTATATGTTATAAACCATTGATTTAGATGAAGTAAACCATTGCTTTGTTTGCTATAAACCATGGGTCTATAGCTTATAAATCAATGGTTTATGAACCTGCTTGCTTTCTAAAGTGGTCAAATTCGACCACATTAAAATATGGGTTGTGTATTATCTCCCAAGTACCAACAAACTCAATAAATTATTGAAATCATGGCCAGATGATATATAAAAAGATGAATTTTGAGTCTAATTTTTTGAGTTGTCAAAAGAAATCTGTATTTTTGTGGAATATAATTCTATTCTTTTTCTTATTCACCTAATAATTTGTTATCATGAGAAGTTTTAAGTATTTATTTTTGTTTATTACCATTCTCATATCGTTGCCCATGAATATGAGGGCACAAAGTTATCACTACGATGTGAACAATGATGGTTTAGTGAATATGACAGACATGACGTTTCTTCTCAACAAAATCCTTGGAGTTCCCAATCCTGGTGAAGCAGAGGCGATAGACCTTGGCTTGCCCAGTGGCTTGAAGTGGGCTGCTTGTAATGTGGGAGCCACTTCCCCCGAAGAATATGGCGACTATTTTGCTTGGGGAGAGACCGAAGTGAAAGAGTCATATACCTGGGAAACTTATCAGCATTATGTGGGTACCACCACTTATCGTAATCTTGGAAACATCTGCGGAACCCAATATGATGTGGCACATGTGAAATGGGGTGGCAAATGGAGAATGCCCTCACAAGCTGATTTTAATGAGTTGGTCAACAATTGTACGCATGTTTGGACAACCTATAATAATATTCGGGGTGTGCAGTTTACGGGACCTAACGGAAATAGCATCTTCTTGCCGGCAGCAAGTTATATCTATGATCAAAGCATTCCTCAATTAGGGAAGTATTGCAGTTATTGGTCAGGAACCCAAAGTTCAAGTTACTATAACCATGCGATAGAGCTTTACATAACCAGTTATGAGACTACCGTGCGCTATTATTCACGTGATTATGGTCGTACGGTTCGTCCTGTACAGGATAAATAGGTATGAATAAGAAAATCCCATACCACCCTCACGGGCAATATGGGACAGCTGATGCATCATACCTAATACTAAAATGAAGCTTTATCTAACAAACGAGGGGTTTCCCTCATCCATATTATATATTGATGTTAGATGCCAGTTGTAGGGCGGGTTGGCACATCCGCCATCACATTACTTAAATATGTTTTGTTTGATGAGTTGCTGAATGTCGGCAGGTGTTTGCTTTGACATGCAGCAACTCACGATGTGTTTCACGACTTTGTCGGGCAGGGCAACCTTCTTCCAGACATCGTGACGGTTCATCCATTTTCCTTTGAAGGTAGTCTTGTCCACCAACACCATTTCATCAGGTTTGACGGCAGGGCGTCCCATCTCGCTGTATACACCGTTCTTGAACGTATAGGTGCCGTATTCATGAGGCATCACCACAACCTTGCCCTCCTTGGTTAGGGCAATCTCAGCGCAAGCATACTCGCCGTCGGCTCCATAGTACTTGAATTGGCTGTAGCCACTCTCCTTGCCACAAACGACTTTCTTCTCGCCCTCAAACTGCATGGATTCCATAATCCACACTCCGATCAATTCCTTGTCGGCGACTTTCGTCTGGGCATTCACTTGCAAGGCACACATAAGTGCCACTGCCATTGTTAATAATACTTTTTTCATAAGCTTTACGTTTTTAATTTGGTTTGACAATAGGTTGATTATCGACGGCAAAGGTAGGGGCATTTAGCGACACGACCAAGAAATCGGCTTTGCATTTGGTTTGCATTTCATGGCAAACGATTTGCAAACCGAAGTTGTGTTCACATGGAGAGGATGAAGTCGTCCCATTCCTTGGTTCCGCCCTTATGGCCAAACACCTTTTTGTAGAGACGGCTGCGGACGGTGCTGATGGTACTCACGTCGCGAGACAGGACATTGGCAATATCCTTCGGCGCGATGCGCAGTTTGATGAGCAGGCATGTCTGATACTCCAGTTCGGACATAGGGTGGAGGCTTCGCAACTGGGTGGTGAATCCGGGATAGATGGTTTTCAGGTGTCGCTCCACTTGCTGCCATTCCTCTTCTTTCATTGTCTGTCCGTTGGCCATACGCCTTTGCAGGGCGGCGTAATCATCGGATGCAAAGAAAGTGTCCTCCACCGACTTGGCTGCTTGTCTCACTTCCTGTGGACGGTTCTCCTGCACTTCCTGGATTTGTTGCAGTTGGAGTTGCAATCGTCGCATTGCCTTGCGCTTGGAAATGGCGTATTGGGCAATGAGGAGAGCCATAACGATGAAGAACGAAAATATGTAGCCATGCCATTGGAGGGTTCTCTCTTGTTGTCGTTCCTTGGCGGACAACACATAGTTGTTTCTCTCTGCATAGGTTTCATTACCTATATCCTTGGCGATGATGTCGCGCATATCAGTTCCCCATTCTTGGTAAATGTTGTCGGCTCGCACGTATGAAAACAACGCACCGCCTCGTTGGATAGTGATGGTTGAGTCGCTATGGATAGTTAGCGGATGCGGGTCTCCGTCTTCAAAGTAGAGTTGCTCGCCACCACCCTTGTTTATCAATGTCACTTGGCTCTTTGCGGTTGGTATGAAGAAAAGTCCTGAAGGAACCTTCACCAACTTACATTCATAAAGCATACTGTCACGGTCGTAGAGTAGGCAATACGTGCCACTGCCCTCCATCGAATAGTGGTGTTCCGTACCTTCAGGATACTTCACTTGGCGCAGTGTCCATGCCCCTTGCAGGCAAAATGCTCGTTTCTCTTCAATCGTATTCCCACACGCCAACATGAAAAGGCATAGTATCAATAACATCAAAACATTCTTCATAGTTCCTGTAATTATGCCGCAAAGGTACGGTTAAACTATGAAAAAGCCAAGAATTGCAGTTTGCATTTTGTTTGCATCGCCCTTTGAGAATCGGAATGCGGTCAATACTTGCATCGTGTTTTGTCAAATAAAAGTCACGGATTGGGCCTCCGTGGTTGCCGTATTTTCAACCAACCTTATCTTTGGTCGAAAATACGCGAATTATGGAGAGTCTTGTAAAGTGCTGAATACCAAAGGCTTGCGGAAAAAGGGCATTTTTCGCTCTTAATAAATGCGGCAATTTAACATTTTTTGTGTGGCATTTATGCCCGATAACACCTATAGTTATACCCGATAATTGGCATGAAAAAAGTGTTAAATGTATGCTTTTGTGGAAAATGATAGGGGTAGATGGGCAAATTCACCCTCGTATTAACGGTCTTTAACTATATTGGATATGGCAGATGACCCTACAATGATTCTATTTCACAACATTTTGTTGATGTCGTTTTGTCAAGACTTTTCATTCTTAATAAATACTTATTCCAAATGATATATTGTGCTTTTTTGTGGGTTTATGTGTTGATATATGTTTTTTTTTGTATTTTTGCAGACAATAAATAAACGTAACGTATGAGAAGAGTAATGATTCTGCTTACCGCCATCATTTTGGCATTCGGTAGCACATTAGCACAAACGATGATTCAAAAGAACAACATCCGATTGAGTAGCGACCTCATGACACCCGAGGCTCTTTGGGCAATGGGGCGCATTGGTGGGTATGCGGCTTCGCCCGATGGCAAGCATATCGCCTACCAAGTGGCTTATTATAGCGTGAAAGAAAACAAGAGCCACCATATATTATATATGATGGACGCTGACGGGAAGAACCAAAAACAACTCACCACGTCCACGAAGAGCGAGACTGATGCCGCTTGGCTTTCCAACGACCGCATCGCTTTTTGTACGGGAGGAGAGGTTTGGAGCATGAATATCGACGGTACTGACCGCAAGCAACTATCCAACACCAACGGCGAGGTGGAGGGCTATTTGTTCTCGCCCGATAAGAAAAAGGTTATTTTGATTAAGTCGATACCCTATCATGGGAGCATCCAAAAGAATCCTGACGACCTGCCGAAAGCATCGGGACGGTTGATTACCGACCTCATGTATCGTCACTGGGACCACTATGTGGAATCTATTCAGCACCCCTTTGTGTTCGACATAGACTCTGGCGAAATGTTCGACATTCTTGAAGGAGAACCCTACGAGTGTCCCATGCAACCTTTCGGTGGTGTAGAACAACTTGCTTGGTCGCCCGATTCAAAGTACATTGCCTTTACCTGTCGGACAAAGACAGGGCTTGCATATAGCATATCTACAGACTCCGACATTTTCCTCTATGATGTAGAAGCACGTGACCTCAACTCTTACGAGCATACTCGCAATCTTTGCAATGGGGGAGAGTTCGGAATCAACTCCTGTGCTTCCATGCCTTATCACGGTGACGGTAAGCAACTTGATCCAACTAAGACGTTGAAGAACCAACGTATCAACCAGATGGATAAAGACATGAATGTTGGCTACGACCAGAATCCTAAGTTCTCACCTGATGGCAGATTTGTGGCATGGTTGTCTATGGAACGCGATGGATATGAGAGTGACCGTCAGCGTCTATGTTGCTACGACCTGCAAACCAATGAAAAGAAATATCTCACGGAATCCTTTGATTCAAATGTAGATGATTTCTGTTGGAGCGACAATAAAGATGCTTTGATTTACTTCATTGGTGTTTGGCACGGTACGGAGAATCTATACGCCATCAATTGGAAGGGAGAATTGAAGCAACTTACCAATGACTGGGCGGACTTTGGTAGTTTACAAATGCTCAATAACAAAAAGCAGATATTGGCAGAGCGACATGATTACATGAATGCTGCTGACCTCTACGTGATTACGCCCAACTTCAAGAAACCTGAGAAGACCGACGTGAAGCAAATCACACAAGAGAACAAACACATCTTCGACCAGTTGGCAAAAGGTAAAATCCAACAACGTTGGGTAAAAACTACCGACGGCAAGGACATGATGTATTGGGTGATATTGCCCCCACACTTCGACGATACCAAGAAATATCCCACGTTGCTCTTCTGCGAGGGTGGGCCGCAAAGTCCTGTTTCCCAGTTCTGGAGCTACCGTTGGAACTTCATGATCATGGCTTCGCAAGGGTATGTGGTCGTTGCTCCTAATCGTCATGGGTTGCCAGGATTCGGTTCGGAGTGGTGTGAGGAAATCTCTGGTGATTGGACAGGACAATGTATGGACGACTATCTGACCGCCATTGATGATGCCGCCAATAACCTTCCATACGTGGACAAAGACCGATTGGGATGTGTGGGTGCGTCATTTGGAGGCTTCTCCGTGTATTATCTCGCAGGTCATCACGACAAGCGGTTTAAGTGTTTCATCGCCCATGATGGTGCATTCAATCTCGAATCGATGTACACCGACACCGAGGAAGTGTGGTTCTCCAACTGGGAATATGAGGATGCGTTCTGGAACAAAGACCTCTCGCCCAATGCGAAAAAGACCTACGATAACTCGCCCCATCGGTTTGTGGACAAATGGGACACGCCCATTCTTTGCATCCATGGCGAATTGGATTACCGCATCAATGCCAACCAAGGCTTTGGCGCGTTTAATGCCGCGAAGTTGAAAGGTATTCCCGCCGAATTGTTACTCTTCCCAGATGAAAACCATTGGGTATTGAAACCCCAAAACGGAATCCTCTGGCAACGCACGTTCTTTAATTGGCTTGACAGATGGCTAAAACAATAAGAGATTGAAACTAATTAAATATAATCACAATGACAAATACAGTTAAAACACTTCGAGACTCGGCAGGAATGAGATGGACTGCCCTGTTGCTCTTGGCACTCGCCATGTTTTGTAGTTACATCTTCATGGACATCCTCTCGCCCATCAAGGACCTTATGCTCTCTGAGCGTGGATGGGACTCCACCGCCTTCGGCACCATGCAAGGCTCCGAGGTGTTCCTTAACGTTTTCGTGTTCTTCCTCATCTTCGCTGGCATCATCCTCGACAAGATGGGCGTGCGTTTCACCGCCGTGCTTTCGGGAGCAGTCATGCTCGTGGGAGCCATTATCAAATGGTATGCAGTGAGCGAGTCGTTTATGGGTAGTGGCTTGGAGACATGGTTCACCAACAACCTCAACTACATCCCCGTCTTCGACGAGTTGGGCGTCAGTCCCTTCTACGAGGGAATGCCCGCCTCCGCCAAGTTCGCCGCCTGCGGCTTCATGATCTTCGGTTGTGGCTGCGAGATGGCATGTATCACCGTCAGCCGTGGTATCGTGAAGTGGTTCAAGGGCCGTGAGATGGCTCTGGCTATGGGTTCTGAGATGGCTCTGGCCCGTCTGGGTGTTGCCACCTGTATGATTTTCTCGCCCTTCTTCGCCAAGTTAGGTGGCGAGGTCAGCGTCAGCCGCTCGGTAGCCTTTGGTGTCGTCCTGATGTGTATCGCACTCATGATG
>JAFYZV010000184.1 GCA_017548525.1 Prevotella sp. | reverse complement strand
GTTGGAGTATTGGAGAACATATATCTTTGCGCTGTTTAGAAGAATTTAGGATTTTAAGAACTAAACAAAAAAGAGGAAAAGACAAAAAATTTCGTGGACGACCTTTTTTGTTTTTGCAACTTTGCAACTTTGTAACTTTGCAACTTTAGTACCTTCTAATATTCTGGATTGATAATTTACTGAGCAATTAATAAGTGATTAACAATGATATAATATATATAGTTCTATTAATATATTATTATAATAATATATTAATAGAAAAATTTGAACTCTCCAGTTTTCAGAAAATGTGAACCTATCAAAGTTGCAAAGTTGCAAAGTTGCAAAGTTGCAAATAGTGTCTTATATCAAACGTATATGTGGTAGATACGTTTGATAAATGTGGCATTTACGAAACTTAAATGTATCGTTTCTTGATTGTAAGTTGTTGTCAAGTGTTTGTTAATCGATACATTCTTTCGGGCTGATAGTTGCGTAAACCCCTTATTTTTGAATAAAATTCCCAAAATCGTTTGGTTTTGGAAATATTTTATTATCTTTGCGAAAGTTTATTGCAAGAGAGCTTATACGATAGAGACAAAACAACTAACTTTAATAAACAATACTTTATGTCAACAATTAACGGACGCATCTCGCAGATCATCGGCCCGGTCATCGACGTTTATTTCGATACCAAGGGACAGGATGCAGAGAAGGTGCTCCCCAAGATTTACGATGCCTTGACGGTGAAACGCCCCAATGGCCAGGATTTGGTCATTGAGGTGCAGCAACACATCGGCGAGGACACCGTGCGCTGCGTTGCCATGGACAATACCGACGGCTTGCAGCGTGACTTGGAGGTGGTGCCTATGGGGCAGCCCATCACGATGCCTGCGGGTGACCAAATCAAGGGTCGAATGCTGAATGTTATCGGTCAGCCTATCGACGGAATGGAACAACTCGACATGAAGGGGGCTTACCCGATACACCGGGAGGCACCCAAGTTTGAGGAACTGTCTACGCGCAAGGAGGTTCTCTCCACGGGAATCAAGGTGATTGACCTCTTGGAGCCGTACATGAAGGGTGGAAAGATCGGACTCTTCGGTGGGGCTGGTGTAGGCAAGACCGTGCTTATCATGGAGTTGATTAACAACATCGCCAAGGGACACAACGGCTTCTCCGTATTCGCTGGGGTGGGAGAACGTACCCGTGAGGGTAACGACCTCATCCGCGAGATGATTGAGAGTGGCGTGGTGCGCTATGGCGAGAAGTTTGAGAAAGCGATGGAGGAGGGCAAGTGGGATCTCTCGCTTGTCGATCCCGAGGAGTTGAAGAAGTCGCAAGCCACACTGGTCTATGGCCAGATGAATGAGCCGCCGGGCGCACGTGCCTCTGTGGCATTGTCGGGACTGACGGTTGCCGAGACGTTCCGCGATAGTGGCGGCAAGGATGGTGCTGCTGCGGATATCCTGTTCTTCATCGACAACATCTTCCGTTTCACCCAGGCTGGCTCTGAGGTGTCTGCCCTGTTGGGACGTATGCCGTCTGCCGTGGGTTACCAGCCCACGTTGGCATCGGAGATGGGTACCATGCAAGAGCGCATCACGTCAACGAAGAAGGGCAGTATCACGTCTGTACAGGCCGTGTATGTGCCAGCCGACGACTTGACAGACCCCGCTCCCGCTACGACGTTCACCCACTTGGATGCTACCACCGTGCTTTCGCGTAAGATTGCCGAGCTGGGTATCTACCCTGCTGTGGACCCGTTAGGTTCCACCTCGCGTATCCTCGACCCGCTGATTGTGGGTAAGGAGCATTACGATTGCGCCCAGCGTGTCATCCAGATTTTGCAACGCTACAACGAGTTGCAGGACATCATCGCCATCCTTGGTATGGACGAGCTTTCGGATGAGGATAAGTTGACGGTGAACCGCGCCCGCCGTGTGCAGCGTTTCCTGTCACAGCCTTTCGCCGTGGCTTCGCAGTTCACGGGCTTGCCAGGCGTGATGGTCAGTATCGAAGACACCATCAAGGGCTTCAATGCCATTCTCGACGGCGAGGTGGACGACCTTCCCGAGCAGGCGTTCCTCAACGTTGGTACGATTGAAGATGCCAAGGAGAAGGGTAGGCGACTGTTGGAGGCTGCCAAAGGGTAATACGCAACGACACATTATATTTATATATGAGTTTAAGACTGAAAATCGTTTCTCCCGAGAAAGTGGAGTTTGAGGGTGAGGTGGAGAGTGTCTTGGTACCTGGTACGTTGGGTTCCTTTGAGATACTGAAAGACCATGCCCCCATCATCTCTTCGCTTGAGAAGGGGAAAGTGGAATATTCCGTCCACGGCGACAAGACCGAATTGTGGATTCTTGGCGGTTTCGTGGAAGTGAAGAAAAATGAGGTCTCTCTCTGTGTGGAAGTGAAGGAAGAAGAGGAATAGGGATTGGTTGAATGGACGCAAAGTTGATTGATGGAATCGGACATAGATACTACAAGTTGAGCTTGTGGGTAATTGTCGGGTTGTCGTTGTTGGCACTTCTGCTTATCGGCTGCTCGCCATATTGGGGCAGTGATGTGCTGAACGCCATCCTCATCAGTGCGGCATTCTCTTTCCTGACGAGCATTGCATATGAAGCGGCGTGGAAAGGCATTGCGAAGAACTCGCCGTCTACGTTGACGAAGTTTTACCTTGCCGCTCCCGCCTTGCGTATGATGGCTGCTGTGTTGGTTATACTGGTTTATTATGTACTCAACCGACATGCCGTACAAGGGGACGGAACGTCTGCTATCCGCAGGATGATGCTCGTGTTCACCTCTATTTTCCTGACTTATTACATTTCGATGCTTGTCTTGGATTGCGTGTATTTCGCCCAAGTAGAAAAGCGTAACAAATTACATTAATTGAAAGATATGAAATATCTCAGACATCTGCTCTTGCTGACCCTGCTCATTGTCTGTGCCGCCCCCATGGTAGCGCAAGACGAGAAACCGCAGGTGGATGTAAAGAGCATCTTGTGGGGACATATCAAGGATTCATACGAATGGCATATTACCAACATCGGCGATAAGCCCATTGTCGTACATCTGCCTGTCATCGTGAAGACTTCTAAAGGGTGGTACTTCGGTAGCTCCCGTGACTTTGAGGAGGGGCATCATGGTGGGGAGGCACATGCTGAAGGTGATGCTCCCGCCTATCGCAAGGGACCAGAGGGTACCAACCTCTGCATCGCCACCAGTGGGCCAAACGAGAACAAGATAGTGGAGATAATGCCTGATGGTTCGGAGAAACGACCGTTCGACTTATCGATTACCAAGACGGTTGCGTTCCTCTTTGTTACTGCCATTGTGCTGTTGCTCTGCGTATTGTTGCCAGCCCGTTGGTGCAAGAAACACAAGATTGATGATCCCGCGCCCAAGGGATTCACGGGATTCATGCACATGTTCATCATGTACATCTACGAGGATTTCATCAAGAGTATCTTAGGAGAGGAGGCTCCCAAGTATGCCCCCTACTTGCTCACGTGTTTCTTCTTCATCTTCACCGCCAACGTGCTGGGCATCATTCCGTTCCCGCCCTTTGGCGGAAACCTCACGGGAAACATCGCCTGCACGTTCTTCCTCGCCCTCTGTACATTCATCGTGGTGAATGTTACGGGAACGAAGGAGTATTGGAAGGAGATTTTCTGGCCCGAAGTGCCCACGTGGCTCAAGGCATATCCTGTGGCTATCATGCCGTTCATTGAATTCTTTGGTATCTTCACCAAGCCTTTTGCACTGATGGTTCGTCTCTTCGCCAACATGATGGCGGGACATGCTATCGCTTTGTCGTTTGCCTGCATCATCTTTATCATGTGGGGCATTAACGCTTTTGCGGGCGTGTCGATGACGTTTGTTAGTGTGGCGATGAGTGTCTTCATGATGCTCCTCGAAGTCCTTGTATGTTTCATTCAGGCATTGGTTTTCACCATGCTGAGTGCTATCTTCCTCTCGCTTGCTCACGTTAAGGAGCATGAGGCATAAAATTATCGAAATAGAATCAAAATCAATAACAATTAAAACTTTAAGATTATGTTATCATTATTATTAGCAGACGTTGCTATCGCAAAAATGGGTGCCGCCATCGGCGCAGGTTTAGCCGCCATCGGCGCAGGTATTGGAATTGGTAAGATTGGCGGACAGGCCATGGACGCTATGGCTCGCCAGCCCGAGAAGATGGGCGACCTCCGTTCAAGTATGATTGTTGCTGCCGCCCTGGTCGAGGGTGTGGCTCTTTTCGGTGTGATTATCGCCGTCTTGGCAATCGTTCTCTAATCCTTCCATAATCCAACAGTCAACAACATGGATTTATTGATTCCTGATAGTGGCTTGCTGTTTTGGATGGGACTTGTGTTCCTCATCGTCTTGTTCATCCTGTGGAAATGGGGTTTCCCCGTCATCGTGAACATGACCAATGAGCGCAAGGCTTTCATCGATGAGAGCTTGCGAAAGGCACACGAGGCCAACGAGCGGCTTGCCAATATCCAAAAAGAAGGTGAATCCATCTTGCAGGAGGCTCGCGAGAAGCAGGCGCAAATCCTCAAGGAGGCTGCAGAGACACGTGATGCCATCGTGGAGAAAGCACAAGGCAAGGCCCGCGAGGAGGGTGCTCGCCTGTTGTCGGAGGCGAGGGCAGAGATTGACGCGGAGAAGCAAAATGCCATCCGCGACATACGTGCCCAGGTGGCAACGTTGAGTGTCGAGATTGCCGAGAAGGTGTTGCGCCAACAGCTTTCGAGCGACAAGAAGCAAATGGATTTGATTGACAGACTGCTGGATGAGGTCTCTGTTGACAAGAAAACGGACAAATAAACGAGCGTAGCCTATGGATTTTGGTGTAATATCGGTGAGATACGCACGCGCTCTTCTTAAGAGTGCCACCACGATGAAACTCGATAGGCAAGTGTATGCCGACATGCAGACGCTGGCAACATCATACGCGGATGTGCCGCAGCTGCGTTTCACCATCGACAACCCTATGCTCGAAAAGGCACAGAAGCTGAAACTCTTGGAGACAGCGTGTGGCAAGGATGCCACTCCACTTACCAAGCGTTTCCTGCAATTGGTGCTTGACGAGGGCAGGGAAGGAACCTTGCCATTGATGGCTCAATCGTTTGTCGCGCTCTATCGTCAACAAAAGAACATCACCCGGGGACGACTTATCACCGCCACCGCCGTCTCACCCGAGACCGAGGCAAAGATGAAGCGGATGGTGGAGACGAAGACTCAAGGGACCGTGGAGTTTCAGACGGAGGTGAATCCCGAGATTATCGGCGGTTTTATCCTCGAATATGATACGTATAGGATGGATGCGAGCGTCAAGTCAAAGCTGAATAGCATCCTCACGGAACTAAAGAAATGATATGTAAGTTGTAAAACTTTGATAAACAGAAATAACAATGTCAGACAAAATAAAACCAAGTGAAGTGTCGGCAGTGCTGCTCCAGCAATTGCAGGGCATCGGGGATAATGCGAAGTTTGACGAGGTGGGTACCGTCCTCCAGGTGAGTGATGGTGTCGCACGTATCTATGGACTTCGCAATGCCGAGGCAAACGAACTGTTGGAGTTTGAGAACGGCACGATGGCTATTGTGATGAACTTAGAGGAGGACAACGTTGGTTGTGTGCTTCTCGGACCCACAGCTGGTATCAAGGAGGGGCAAGTGGTGAAACGTACCCACCGCATTGCGTCCATCCGCGTGAACGACAACATGCTGGGGCGTGTCATCAATCCACTCGGACAAGCCATTGACGGGAAAGGCGACATCGACCTGAAGGGGGCGTTCGAGATGCCTCTTGACCGTAAGGCACCGGGTGTCATCTATCGTCAACCCGTGAAGGAGCCGTTGCAGACGGGACTGAAAGCTGTTGACTCGATGATTCCCATTGGTCGCGGCCAGCGTGAGTTGATCATTGGTGACCGCCAGACGGGAAAGACCGCCATCGCTGTCGATGCTATTATCAACCAAAAGAGTTTCTATGAGGCAGGGAAGCCTGTGTATTGCATCTATGTGGCTATCGGACAGAAAGCATCTACCGTTGCCGCCCTCGTGCAAAATCTCAAGGAACATGGGGCGTTGCCCTATACTATCATCGTGAGTGCTACAGCCGCCGACCCCGCCGCCATGCAATACTATGCACCGTTTGCGGGTGCCGCCATTGGCGAGTATTTCCGTGACCGTGGTCATGCTGCCCTCGTTGTATATGATGACTTGTCAAAACAAGCTGTCGCTTATCGTGAGGTGTCATTGATTCTGCGCCGTCCTTCGGGACGTGAGGCATATCCTGGCGATGTGTTCTATCTCCACTCACGTCTCCTTGAAAGAGCTGCCAAAATCAATGAGCAGCAAGAGGTGGCAGAGCAGATGAACGACTTGCCAGAGTGCATGAAAGGCCATGTGAAAGGTGGAGGATCATTGACCGCACTTCCCATCATCGAGACGCAGGCTGGTGACGTTTCCGCTTATATCCCGACCAACGTGATTTCCATTACCGATGGTCAGATTTATTTGGAGAGCGACCTGTTCAACCAAGGTTTCCGTCCCGCCATCAACGTGGGTATCTCCGTGAGTCGTGTGGGTGGTTCGGCGCAGATTAAGTC
>JAFYZV010000183.1 GCA_017548525.1 Prevotella sp. | reverse complement strand
TCTTTTTTCCATTTCCTTGATATTCAACAAGTTACAAAAACTGTCAAAAATGGCGTTTTTTTGCCTAAAGTTCGACTTTGTTGGAAACGATGGCACTCACGGAGGGGTATTTTGTGATATAATATTGACAAATTCGCTGATTGCTGATTTACCAATCCATGATGGTCTTAATCACTCTTTTTTTCGTTCTTTTTTTGTTATGATTGGCTTTTTTTTTCCTAATTACATGGTATTTTTCGAGAAAAGTGTTATATTTGCATCCATGAGTGGTATGGTCGTTATATAATACTATTGTTTACAGAATAAGTCAAACTTTCCAATAATGAATCATTAAATCTAATGATATGAATATAAGTAGTACATTTCGACCCGATGAGGGGCAGCGCAGGGTGATCAATGCACAGGGTGGTTATCATTTGGTATTGGCACCCCCGGGGTGTGGCAAGACGCAGATCTTGACCGAGCGCATTCGCTATGCGCATGATGAGTATGGTGTGGAATATGGCGACATGCTCTGCCTGACATTTACCAACCGTGCCGCCCGTGGTATGGTGGAGCGCATCCGCGAGCATATTGACGATGTGGGTGTGGATGATGTGTTTGTGGGCAACGTGCATCGTTTCTGCTCCAAGTTCTTGTTTGACTATGGCTTGATTCCCGCCGAGACTTCCATCATTGACGAGGAGGATGCCGTCAGCATCCTTGCCCGCTACATGGATGAGGATGAGTTGGAGGTGATGGCTCATGCCTCGCGGCGAAGAATCTACGATGAAATCGTGCATTTTTCGCATTTTATGCACCAGATGATCCATCACCATCCCAAGGAGTTGCGACTGCATCCCGAGTGTGTGAATGGTGATGACATTGCCTCCATGAAGCATCTCTGCGACATCCAGCAGATGGCTTTTGATGCCGATGGAATGGGGGATATTTACCAACGTTATGACTTCTATCGCGACCATGTGGTCAATGGCGTGGAAGACTATGGCACTCGGCAGGTGATGGAGCGGCTCTTGAAAAAGATGGAATTGGCCCACCAGTACCAAAAATATAAGGAGCAAAACAAGTTGGTGGACTTTGAGGACCTGCTTATCTTCACGTATGATGCCCTTAGCGACGAGCATTTCCGCTTGACGATGGAAAAGTTGTATGGGTGGGTGCAGGTGGATGAGGTGCAAGACTTGAACCCCTTGCAGCTTGCCATCATCGATGCCATCACCGATGTGGAGCGGAAGAAGTTCACCGTGATGTACCTTGGCGACGAGCAACAGGCGATTTTCTCTTTCATGGGAGCCAAGCTCAACACATTAGACATGCTTCGAAGTAGGTGTAACCGAAATCTTCACCATCTGTATGTCAACCATCGGTCGCCGAAGTATTTATTGGAAGTATATAACGAGTATGCGACCTCGGTGCTGAATATCCCCCGTGTGTTGTTACCCAAGACCGACAATGTGACTGATGCACGTGGCGGTGAGTTGCGCATCTTGCGGAGCAGCGTGATCGAGTCGGAGTTTGTCGATGTTGCCAAGATGGCGCAACAATTCTACATGGACTATCCCAATGAGTCCACCGCTATCATCATGAGTAGCAACCGCGATGCTGACCAGATGAGTGATGAGCTGAAACGGTTGGCTCTTCCCCATTTTAAGGTGTCGGGTGTGGATTTGTTTTCCACGGTGGAGATGAAGCTGCTGTTGGCACACTTGAATATCCTTTCCAACGAGCATAACTTCATCGCGTGGTCGCGGTTGCTCCGTGGGGTTAAGGTCTTTGAGGGCAATGCCGCCGCTCGCCAGTTTGTCCGTTCCTTGATTGATTGCGGTATGTTGCCGACGGATGTCCTCTTGTATGACGATGGTAGCTATTTGCAGGACTTTGCCAAGGCGTTTTCTTCCGATGAAATCGTGGTTTTTGACACGGAGACGACGGGATTGAACATCTATGAAGACGACATCGTTCAGATTGCCGCCGTGAAGATGCGGCATGGAAAGGTGGTGGAGGGCAGCGAATTTAATATGTATATTTCCACCGATAGGGAGATTCCACGGAAATTAGGCGACATCGACAACCCCATCATAGCCGAGATGCGCAATCACCACTTATATTCCCACGTGGAGGCGTTGCAACGGTTCATCGACTATGTGGGTAAGGACGTACTCATTGCCCACAATGCCAACTTCGACTATCATATCTTAGAGAACAACCTACGCCGCTATCTGCCGCAAGTCCAATTATCGAAGTGTTGCCCTCGATGGTTCGACTCGTTGAAGTTGATTCGCATGGTGGAGCCGTCCCTGCGCCGATATAAGTTGAAGTATTTGCTTGCTGTCTTGGACTTGCCTGGCGAGAATTCCCACTTGGCAGATGCCGACGTGAATGCCACTTGTGGTTTGCTCAACTATTGTTATGACAAGGCGGGTGCCTTGTTGGCTGCTCAGAGAGAGATGATGTCACAACCCAAGTTTGCGGAGAGGGTACAATCCCTGCGGAGAAATTACCGAGACTTCTACCTTGCTTCCCTCAAGAGACTGTATGAGCCGATGCGTCAGGAGAAGCCGATTATAGTCGATGAAATCGAGGTTTTCTATCAATATTTGAGAGATGAGGGACTGATGGGTGAGATTCCTCATCTGTCAGCAGCTATTCGGTATATCACCGATGACATGGTTGATATGGAGAAAGAGGTGTCGCTTGCCGCGCAACTGAGTAACCACATCATCGAGATGAACACCTTGAAGGAGGCTGACCTCTGCAATAGCCGTAGCATTGACGACCGTATCTTTGTCTCTACGGTGCATAAGGCGAAGGGTCTGGAGTTTGACAACGTGATAGTTTTCGATGCCGTGGAGGGGCGTTACCCCAATTATTATACCCAGAACAATGCCGCGATGGTGGCAGAGGATGCACGGAAGTTCTATGTGGCGATGTCACGGGCGAAGAAGCGGCTGTACGTATCGATGTGCCAGACGCGCATGGACTATCGCAACCAACCGCAGCCAAGGAAGCTGACGCGGTTTATGAACCCGATACAGAAATTCTTTGATTGAAAGGGAGGATGATGGGCTGAATGGGATGAATGGGGCTAATGGGCAATTTTGTTAATCCCATTCTCCCCATTCATCCTATTCTCCCCATAGTTATCTCTTAGCTGCTCTGATGAAATAGGTGATTAAGAGGATATATGCCACCAACGAGCATACTTCTGATAGCGGATTTGCCAGCCAACTCTCGCTGGTGAAATTCAATCCTCCGAAACGCAATAAGGCACTCACCACGCCCATCAACGCACCGCCAGCGATGAATCCACTGGCAATGAGCGTACCTTTCTCACCCCGTTGCTTGTTGACATTCTCATCTTTGGAACGACTTGTCACATACCAATTGACAGCCCCACCAATGAGCAAGGGGATATTCAACTCCAAGGGAATGAACATTCCCAAGGCAAAAGCCAATGCGGGAATGCCGAAATAATTGAGGATGATGGCTATCAACGCACCAATGCCATAGAGAATCCACGGTGCGCCTGCGCCGTTCATCATCGGTTCGATGACGGCAGCCATAGCGTTGGCTTGCGGTGCTACGAGGTGTCCCTCGATATTCGGGTCAAAGCCGTAGGTCTTGTTGAGGAGCATCATCACGCCTCCCACTGTTGCTGCACTTACCAGTGTGCCAAGGAATTTCCATGACTCTTGCTTCCTTGGTGTGGTACCGAGCCAATATCCAATCTTCAAGTCGGTGATGAAACAGCCCGCCATAGACAGGGCGGTACATACTACGCCACCCATGATGAGGGCTGCCAACATACCATTGGAGCCACTCAAGCCTACTGCTGCCATCACCACGCTGGCGAGGATAAGCGTCATCAGCGTCATTCCACTTACGGGGTTGGACCCTACGATGGCGATGGCATTTGCCGCCACGGTGGTAAAGAGGAATGCAATGACTGTCACTAAGAGAATGGCGACGAGGGCAAACACGAGGTTGTGCATCACGCCAAGCCAGAAGAAGATGAATGTGACGAGGATGGCGGCGATGGCTCCGATGGCAATGAACTTGAACGAGAGGTCGCGCTGGGTGCGTACCTGGCTTGCCGAAGTGTCGTCGGCACTACCTTTCAATTCCTTTGATGCCAGTCCTACAGCATTCTTGATGATGCCCCAACTCTTAATGATACCGATGATACCCGCCATGGCGATGCCGCCGATGCCGATGCTCCGTGCGTAGGTCTTGAATATCTCTTCGGGACTCATCTGCCCCACGGTGAGCGATACCATTGAGCCTCCCATATTCAGAACCTCATCATGGAAATGCATCGACATGCCTGGTACGATAAGCCACCACACCGTCAATGAGCCTAAGACGATATACATGGCATATTTCAGGCCGATGATATAGCCTAATCCTAATACCGCTGCGCCCGTGTTGACCTTGAAGACGAGCTTTGCCTTGTCTGCTACCATCACGCCGAAGTCTGTCACGCGACTGGTGAAGTTCTCGCTCCACCATCCGAAAGTGGCAACGATGAAATCGTATAGTCCGCCAATCAAACCCGCTATGAGCAATGGTTTGGCTTGGTCGCCACCTTTTTCTCCAGAGACTAAGACTTGGGTTGTCGCAGTTGCTTCGGGGAAGGGATATTTCCCGTGCATGTCACTGACGAAATATTTGCGGAAGGGAATGAGGAACAATATCCCCAGGAAACCGCCCAATGCCGATGCCATGAAGATCTTGACAAACGATGCCGTCATGTCGGGGTATTTGGCTTGAAGGATGTAAATGGCAGGCAGGGTGAAGATGGCTCCCGCCACGACGGCACCCGAACATGCCCCGATACTTTGGATGATGACATTTTCGCCTAATGCCTTGTTACGCTTTGCCGCTGTGGATACCCCCACGGCGATGATGGCGATGGGAATGGCAGCCTCGAACACTTGTCCCACCTTCAGTCCCAAGTATGCGGCAGCTGCGGAGAATAGCACCGCCATGAGGATTCCCCATGTCACAGACCAGCCGTTGACCTCTGGATAGGATTGGTTGGGACTCATGATGGGCTGGTATTCCTCGCCTTGTTGTAGTTCTCTGAATGCGTTTTCGGGCAGTCCAACTGCCATCTTCTCTTTCTCTTCCATGGTGTGTTGTTTACAATTATTTGTGCAAACTTACAATATTTTATTGAATTTTTTGCAAAAAAGGTATATAAATCGTACTTTTGCACACATATTATTATTAGAATCTATGAAAACAAAACTATTTGTGTTGCTGGCATGTGTGTTCACTTATCTGTCAGCTTGTGCCGTTCCAGTACGCCCAGGGCAATGGAAAACCATCACCTTGGCGGATGGGCAGACGGTAAATGTGCAATTCAAGGGCGATGAGCGGTTGCATTTTTGGGAGGATTCCGAGGGAGGTCGGTATGTCGAAAACAACGGTGTGTTTGTAAAAACGGACTTGGAGACGTTACGTTCCAAAATGGCTTTGCGCCGCCGTGTAGCTCCTTCACCTACGAGGCGACTTTTGCCAAGTCGTGAAAAGAGAAACACCGCTTTCATCGGGAAAAAGAAGGGGCTGGTCATTTTGGTCCAGTTTCCCAATGTGTCGTTTGCCTCTCGGCATGATGCTTCTCTTTTCTCGCGCATCACTAACGAAGTGGGATATAGCGAGGGAAATTTCAAGGGGAGCATTAAGGACTATTTCTTGGCACAGAGTGGGGGAGCGTTTGAGTTGGACTTTGATGTTGTCGGCCCCGTGACTGCTTCCCAAAATACCAAGTATTATGCTGGGAGTGATGGTACGGATAACGTCACAGAATTGCTTCGCGAGGTTTGTGATCTGGTGAAGGATCAAGTGGATTTTGCTGACTACGACTGGGATGGTGACGGTGAAGTGGAGCAAGTTTACATTCTCTTCGCTGGCAAGGGACAACATGACGGTGGTGGCTCAAGTTCCATCTATCCACATGAATGGTCGTTGGCGGAGTCAGGCGAGGGCTTGTTCAAGGTGGACAATGTCTATGTCAACACATACGCTTGTGGAAGCGAACTTGACGGCAATAACAAGGTAGTGGGCATTGGTTTGATGTGCCATGAGTTTTCCCATTGTTTAGGCATCATGGATATGTACGATACCGACACTTACGGGTCTAACTTCGGCATGGATAGTTGGGACTTGATGGACTATGGTTGTTATAATGGTGACGGCTACCAACCATGCGGTTACACAAGTTATGAGAAGTGGGTATGTGGTTGGTTGGAACCCATTGAACTAAAGGAAGATACCTCAATTGGCAATATGAAAGCTTTAAGCGAGGGTGGGGATGCGTATGTGATTTACAACGACAACCATCCTGATGAATACTACTTGTTGGAAAATAGGCAATTGACAGGCTGGGATGCTTCCAACTACGGTGCGGGATTGTTGGTGATACATGTCGATTACGATGCCTTGATTTGGGAGAATAATGTTATCAACACCACGGGGTCGTTCAAAAAAAGTTGGGGCTACACGGCAGATTTCACCAACGACCACCAACGGCTTACCATCTTCCACGCCGATAACAATACATTGACGACGGAGCGCGGCTTGGCTGGTGACCCCTATCCCTACAACTCAAAGAATGCCTTGACCAGCACTACCACGCCCGCAGCTACCTTGTACCATGCCAATGTCGATGGGTCGAAATACATGAACAAGGACGTTAAGAACATCACACAGAATCATGACGGGACGATTTCCTTTGACTTCGCCTTGGCGTCTGCACCCGAATTGGGAGATGTTTGGTTCTATGAGTCGTTTGACCAATGTAATGGCACGGGAGGCAATGACGGTCGTTTTAGCGGTTCGGTGGCATCATCGACATTCCGACCAGACAACGAGGGGTGGACGAATAGTAAGAAGTATGGTGGAGACCGTTGTGCTAAATTCGGCACGTCGGACTCCAATGGGTTTACCGATTCGCCATCTTTTTATATGGATGGTGATGGCATATTGACATTCAAGGCTGCATCTTTCGGTAAAGATGGTAAGACGCTTGACGTGCGCATCAATGATGATTTGATAGATGTCGTTACCCTTTCCAATACCGAATGGACGGATTTCTCGTTTGAAGTGTCGGGGAAAGGTGAAACCATCTTGTCGTTCATTCCCGATAAGCGATTCTTCTTGGATGAGGTGAAGGTTGTGAAAAACACGCAGACGGGCATCGTGGAACTTTCCTTGGATCGCCGTTGGAATGACACATCCATCTATGGGTTGGATGGGAAAAACGTGGGTTCCGACTGGCATTCATTGCCCAAGGGCATCTATATCCATCAAGGACGAAAGGTCGTGAAATAAGAAAATGCGCCGTTACGATGAAGTAGCGGCGCATTTTTTGATGGTTTATTGAGATTGTTGTCAATTCTGGAATGTCAAGCCTTGCCCGTTGGCATCAATGATGATGGGCTTTTCGCGTAGTACTTTGTCGGAGAGGATTTGCATGGACAGCTCGTTGAGTACATGCTGTTGGATGGCTCGCTTCACGGGACGTGCGCCAAACTCTGGGTCGTAACCTACCTGTGCGAGGTAGTTGATGGCGGCAGGAGTCCATGTGAGCGTAAATCCTTGCGGTGCCAACATTGCTTTCACCTTGTTCATCTGCAACTCCACAACCTTGGCAATCTCGTCTTGCGTCAATTGGCTGAACGTGATAATCTCGTCGCTACGGTTGAGGAATTCAGGTCGCATGATCTGGTGCAACATCTCCTTGCTGGCATTACTTGTCATGATGATGATGGTGTTCTTGAAGTTAGCGGTACGTCCCTTGTTATCGGTCAATCGCCCATCGTCTAACACTTGCAACAGGATGTTGAACACATCGGGGTGTGCTTTCTCGATTTCATCGAACAATACTACGGAGTAAGGCTTGCGACGTACTGCCTCGGTGAGTTGTCCACCTTCGTCATATCCCACATATCCCGGAGGCGCACCAATGAGTCGTGATACGCTGTATTTCTCTTGGTACTCGCTCATGTCGATACGGGTCATCATCGTCTCGTCGTTGAAGAGGTATTCGGCGAGAGCCTTGGCGAGTTCAGTCTTACCTACGCCTGTCGTTCCAAGGAAGATAAACGAGGCGATAGGTCGTTTCGGGTCTTGCAAGCCAGCACGTGAACGCCGCACGGCATCGGAGATGGAGGTGATGGCTTCATCTTGTCCTATCACGCGCTTGTGAAGTTCATCCTCCAAATGCAACAATTTCTCTCGCTCGCTTTGCATCATTCGTGCCACGGGGATGCCCGTCCAACGGCTCACCACTTCGGCAATGTCATCCTCGGTGACCTCCTCGCGCACCATGCCTGCGCCTCCTTGTGTGGCTTTGAGTTGAAGTTGGATGTTGTCGATGTCACTTTGTAGGGCTTGCAACTTGCCATAGCGGATTTCCGCCACACGCTCATAGTGACCCTCACGCTCTGCGCGGTCTGCCTCGAAGCGTAGGTTCTCCATTTCCAGCTTGTCCTGTTGGATGCGGTTGACCAGTGCCTTCTCGCTCTCCCATTTGGCACGGAACTGCCGTTCCTTTTCTTTCAGTTCGGCAATGTCCTTGTCGAGCTGTTCGATTTTGGGCTGGTCGTTCTCACGTTTAATAGCCTCGCGCTCGCTTTCCAATTGCTTCAACTGGCGTGTGATGTCGTCCAACTCCTCGGGGACGCTATCCCTCTCCATCCGCAATTTGGCGGCAGCTTCGTCCATGAGGTCAATCGCCTTGTCGGGAAGGAATCGGTCGGAGATATACCGCTCTGATAGTTTCACGGCGGCGATACAGGCATCATCTTGGATCCTTACCTTGTGGTGGTTCTCGTACCGCTCCTTCAACCCACGGAGGATGGAGATGGCAGACATCTCATCTGGCTCATCCACCATGACCGTTTGGAATCGCCGTTCCAACGCCTTGTCTTTCTCAAAATATTTTTGGTATTCGTTCAGCGTGGTTGCACCGATGGCCCGCAATTCACCTCTTGCCAAGGCGGGTTTCAGGATGTTGGCAGCATCCATGGCTCCCTCACCACCACCCGCACCTACAAGGGTATGGATTTCGTCGATGAAGAGGATGATACCGCCATTCGATGATGTTACCTCCTTCACCACACCCTTCAATCGCTCCTCAAATTCACCCTTGTATTTGGCACCAGCCAACAAGGCTCCCATGTCCAAGGAATAGAGTTGCTTGTCTTTCAGGTTCTCTGGCACGTCGCCACGCACAATCCGCTGTGCCAAACCTTCCACGATGGCAGTCTTTCCCGTACCAGGTTCACCGATGAGGATAGGGTTGTTCTTGGTTCTGCGAGATAGGATTTGCAACACCCTACGGATTTCCTCGTCGCGTCCAATCACAGGGTCAAGTTTGCCCGCACGGGCATCCTCCACCAAGTTCTTGGCGTATTTCGAGAGGGCTTGGTAGTTCTCGTCGCCCGATTGCGATTGTACTTTTGCTCCTTGACGCAATTCTTGAATAGCTTTCTTGAGGTCTTTCTCGTTGCAACCAGCATCCTTCAAGATGCGCCCTGCCGTGGAATTGCCCTCCATGATGGCGAGCAACATCGGCTCGATGCTCACAAATTCGTCGCCCATTTGCTTGGCGATGTCCATGGAGCGTTGCAAGATTTGCGATGTGGCATTGCTGAAATACGGTTCACCGCCCGTCACCCGAGGCAGATGGGCGATATCCTGTTGCACAAGCATCTCGATTTGTGAGCCGTTGACACCCAGTTTTTGGAAGAGGAAGTTAGTCACGTCCTTTCCCTTCGAGAGGATTCCCGCCAGCAAGTGCGTCGGTTCAATCGTCTGTTGACCAGCGCGTTGCGCCGCATTCACGGCTTCTTGGACGGCCTCTTGTGCCTTGATGGTAAATTTGTCGAATGTCATATTCTTTCTCCTTTCATATTTGTTATTTCTGAAAAGAGGTGTTCAAAAGCTATGCCTTGCCCTCTTTTGTGACAGAATGGCATTCCTTTCTGACGATTTGTCGTTCCTCTGGTTGTGTTTATCCTTTTTCTTTTGTAATATATTATCATCATAAAGCCATTCCACACCCACACGACGACCGCCAAATCATCACCGGCTGCCATGGCTTCTCCTAAATTCACTTCATGCGCAAAATGTTTTTAACCATCTAATGTTCCCATCATGGTTTGTAGGACTCAATTTGGGAACAATTAACCCACTGACCTTTAGCATTACTGCTGAGAATCAGCGGGTTATCTATTCTGTTGTCAATCTTGATAATGATGAATTATCCACATAGAATGCTATTTATGCCGACTGAATATATTCTTAATCCATCTTTTGAACTTATTACCTGAAACTTCTTTATTGATTTCAAAACTGCCGCTTGGATTATTTTGTGTGCTTTGTTTTCTATCTGATTCTATTATTCTTGAATCCCAATAGAAGACTTTTCCACATTATTGCATCAAAACGTCACCTTTATCTTTCTTTTTCCATATTTGCAATTCGTTATTTTGCTCCATCGTCTTGCAATCTCCAAATGACAAATCGGAAAATGCACTTAATTTCTGTGTTAAGACACGTCAAGTGGCATTTTCTTTCTTTTTTTTGATTCGATGTTCTCAGTTTGTTTCTTTCGTGTTTTTCCTTCTTTTGGAATAGCTGTGTATCAGCGTCTTAAGATAGTTTGACAGATTCT
>JAFYZV010000182.1 GCA_017548525.1 Prevotella sp. | reverse complement strand
TAGTCAACTCTATATGAAAAGAACTCTGGTTGTGAAAGCTTTTGTATACAATAGTCTTTCAAATCCTTTTGATTAATCCCTTGCCTGTACGAATACTCAACATACGGCATCGAGAGATTATCAGATGAACACATTCCGTTCGGAGTGAGAATTAGCTTTTGAGCAGATAATTTTCCCAAACCAAACAGGCATGACAACAGAATGACATTAATAATCCTTCTCATTATTTCTTTTCCATTTTATCCTTACCGAAATCATAATAACCAGGATAGCCAACCACCGTTATGCGAATAATTTTCTTTCCCTTCATGTCATACGAATAGTTTGGCTCTACAATGGTTGCGCAATTGCGGGCAATGACGGCTTCTTGCAAAACCTTATCCTTAGCTTCTTGGAGAGACAAACGCTTCAATTGTTTCCGATTATTGATGGTATATGGAGCTATGCGCTCTTCCCCAACGATAATTTTGTAACTATTTTCACCAACAACTCTTGTACCAATGTTGATGGCATTATTACCACTAACATTTTTGCTGCTGCGACATGATGATAGACAAACCGTCAATACCATCACATAAAACATAAAGATTTTTTCTGAGGTAAGTGATAATATGTCCTATTAGACCCTTTTTGAGGGCTTTTGGCGTAGTAAAAGACATAGATGCACTTCATGCAGAAATGAAACAAAATCAGATTCAAAATACTACAAAAAATTAGGAAGCAACACCCTATTTTGTTCAATTTTGGACTCCATTTTAAGAAATATCTCGTCGTAGGCGATTATCTTAAATGATTCGCTGAATAGTTACGTGTATGCGATGGAATCTTAAAAGAAGTGAAAAAAGAAGGGATATTAGTTGATTTATTCTATCTTTGTAAAGACAATTGACTAACTCTATCACGATTATGACTAAAAAGCTCACACTACTATTGATGGCAACCATCACCATGTTTGCCACAAGCATCTACGCAAGCGACCAATTAGAGGGATTCCAGTATGGAAACGCCACCGCACCTACAGGCGAAGAATGGCAGTCGCCCATGCTCCTCGGTTACAACAAGTTGCAGCCACGTGCTTGTTTCACATCCTTCGCTACGGAGGAAGAAGCACGAAAGTTATTGCCAGAAAACAGTTCACGTTGGCAATCGCTTAACGGCACATGGAAATTCCACTTCGCCAAGACCCCCGACGAAAGACCCAAGGACTTCTATCGTACGGATTTCAATTGTTCGACGTGGGATGACATTATCGTTCCTTCCAACTGGAATATCGTTGGAATCCAGAAAGATGGTTCGCAAAAATACGGAACGCCCATTTACGTGAATCAACCCGTAATTTTCTTTCACCAAGTGAAGAAAGACGACTGGCGCGAAGGCGTGATGCGCACACCGCCAACCAACTGGACAACATACGAATATAGGAATGAGGTGGGATCTTACCGTCGCACGTTCACCATTCCCAAGACATGGAAAGGTCAGGAATTGTTTGTAGAGTTTGATGGTGTAGATTCCTTCTTCTACTTATGGGTGAATGGTCTGTATGTGGGATTTTCCAAGAACTCGCGTGACGCAGCACGTTTCGACATTACGAAATTTGCTCAAGTAGGAGAAAACACAATTGCTGTAGAAGTTTATCGCAATAGCGATGGCTCGTTCCTCGAAGCGCAAGACATGTTCCGTTTACCAGGTATATTCCGTTCTGTAAGCGTCTATGCAACCCCTAAAACCCACATTGCCGATGTGCAAGCCATTCCTTCATTCGAGGGAACAGATGGAATCCTCAACGTCAGCTATTCTTTGGAAAACCTCACCAAGAAAGCATTTAAGGGAAACATTACTTTCCGCCTCTTTGAAAACAAGTTGTATTCTGACGAAAACACGGAAGTCCCCATTTCCATCAATAAGGAAGGCAATGGAAACGTGAAGATAAAAGTAGCGAATGTCAAGAAATGGACTGCCGAGTCGCCCCACGTTTACACCTTATTAATGACTAAGCAAGACAAAAAAGAGAAAGATACGGAATTCATTTCCATGCAAGTGGGATTCCGTACCGTAGAAATCAAGGACACAAAAGCAGAAGACGATGAGTTTGGAATGGCTGGTAGATACTTCTATGTCAATGGGAAGCCCCTGAAACTGAAAGGCGTGAATCGCCATGAAACCAATCCAACAACAGGACACGCCATTACTCGTGAACAGATGCAAGAGGAAATAATGATGATGAAACGCGCCAACATCAACCATGTTCGCACATCACATTATTCTTGTGACCCCTATTTCTACTATCTTTGTAACAAATACGGTATTTACTTGGAAGCAGAAGCCAACGTGGAAAGCCATGAGTATTATTACGGGGAGGCATCCCTCTCCCACCCCATAGAATGGCGACCTGCCCATATAGCACGAATGATGGAATTGGCACATTCACGTGTCAATGACCCATGTATCGTGATTTGGAGTTTGGGAAATGAAGCAGGACCTGGCGATAATTTCAAGGCATCTTACGCAGCCGTGAAAGCCTTTGACCCCAGTCGTCCCGTACAATATGAGCGAAACAATGACATTGTAGATATGGGAAGCAACCAATACCCGTCGATTGGTTGGGTTCGTTCTGCCGTAAAAGGAAAAATGAATATCAAATACCCCTTCCACATTTCTGAATACGCACACTCCATGGGAAATGCCGTTGGTAATTTGATTGACTATTGGGAAGCCATTGAATCCACGAATTACTTCTGTGGCGGAGCCATCTGGGATTGGATTGACCAGTCGATGTATAACTACACGAAGGACGGAACACGCTATCTCGCTTATGGTGGTGATTTTGGCGACACACCAAACGACCGTGAATTTGTGATGAACGGTATTATCTTTGGCGATATGGAGCCCAAACCTCAATACTATGAGGTGAAAAAAGTTTATCAATATCTGGGAGTGAAATGGGAAGATAAGCAATCGGGTACCATAAACATCTTCAATAAGAATTATTACACCGATGATCTCTCCGACTATGATTGTTTCTACACCCTTGATGCCGATGGGAAGAGCATAAAGAACGGTAAGATTGACGTGGGAAGCATTGCTCCACGCACACACAAAATCATTCAGATTCCTGGCTTAAATCTCAATGCCTTGAACGACAATCATGAATATTTCGTGAGAATTGAATTCCGATTGAAGAACGATAAACCATGGGCAAAGAAGGGATTCATTCAAGCAGAAGAACAATTGCTCGTGAAAGAAGCTGGTGAACGACCAACTTTGGTTGTGAATGGAGCATTGCAAGTAGATGAAACGACTAATGGTAAACTAACTATCTCACAAGGAAACAAGTTTCAAGTTACGTTTGACTTGCAAAGAGGTTGTATTTCCAATCTTCTATACGATAACGTAAACATGATTGAAGGAGGTTTCGGTCCACAACTTGATGCTTTCCGTGCTCCCGTAAACAACGACAACTGGGGGCAATCTTCATGGTATGAACACGGACTTAACCGTATGCAACACAAGAATCTATCATGGAACAAACACGTCAACGATAATGGTTCGGTTAGCGTCGCATTTGTTACGGAGTCACAAGCCGAAGGTTGTGAGTTTAAATTCCAAGACAATGTGGTCTATACGGTTTATGCAGACGGTTCCATTGAAGTGCAATCAGCCATCACTTCCAATAAACCTACATTGGTATTGCCACGTTTGGGATATGTGATGAAATTACCGAAGTCGCTTCATCACCTCACTTACTATGGTCGTGGACCTATTGACAACTATCCAGATCGCAAGACTGGCCAGAACATCGGTATATATAATAACAATGTGGAGAATGAATTTGAGAATTTCCCCAAGCCTCAAGATATGGGGAATCACCAAGATACTCGCTATTGCCAATTGACCAATGAACAAGGAAAGGGATTGTTGTTCATCGCAGAAGATAACATGTCGTTCTCCGCATTGCCGTGGACTTCGCAAGAATTGGCAAAGGCAAAACATCCATACGAACTACCTATGAGTACAGGAAATATCCTTCATCTCGACATTTCCACGACTGGATTGGGTGGAAATAGTTGTGGACAAGGTCCTCCTTTGGAACAAGACCGCGTGAAAGCAACGCCTCACACTTTTGCTTTTATCATTCGTCCTGCTACTACTTCACAAGTACAACTCGTGAAGTCATCAGGTCCCGCTCCGCTCATGATGCAACGCGATGCGGAAGGCAATGTGACGATTACTTCCATGAAAGTCAATCATCAACCCATCTATTATACCATAGACGACAAAAACAAGAAGAAATCTTCCAAGCCACAACTCTATAAGGGTTCATTCAACCTGCGTAATGGAGGTGTTGTGAAAGCTTACGAGCAAGGAAACGAATGGATGAGCATCAGCAAGGAATTTGAACGAATCGACCATATTCCCGTAACGGTGAGTTTCGCATCAAGCGTTGAGAGTGGAGAAGGCGATGCTGAGCATTTGGTAGATGGTAATCCCAATACCTATTGGCACACCATGTGGAGTGTGACCGTTGCAAACTATCCTCATTGGGTTGACTTCGATTGTGGTGGAATGAAGACATTGAAAGGATTTGTCTATCTTCCCCGACAAGATAGTAGGAACGGAAATATTAAAGAATACACCATCCAAGTGAGCAATGACGGAAAGAACTGGGGAGAAATCATTCATCAAGGAACTTTTGAAAACAACCGAAATGAGAAAAGAGTGCTATTCTCCCATCCCGTGAAAACCCGCTATCTGCGATTCAACGCCTTGAGTTCACAAGACGGACAGGATTTCGCGACGGGCGCGGAGTTCTCCATCTTGGAACAATAATATCGTTTTTGCAATTTATGACCGTTATCATTCAACTCCATAAACGCGGCATATACACCTCGTATATGTGGCATATACAGCTCGTACAAGGGGCATATACGGGTGATAACTGATAAAGGTAAATCGCATAAAGACATGAGACATGACCTTGAAGACCCAACTTTTGATTATCATACCTGCCGTCTGTTTCTCCACGGCACTACTTATAGCATTAACAACAAAGAAACCTATAGAATATATGACACCTGAACCTTTGGTTAGACCAGCAACACAAGCGGGACGTTTCTATGAGAGCAACCCCAATCTATTAAGCAATGAGGTGGATAGTTTCCTTGCTCACCATGCCAAGAATGACACTTACAACAACGTGGCAGCCCTCATTGTGCCACATGCTGGACATGTGTTCTCAGGCAATGTGGCAGCGGCAGCATACATGGCTATTGACCCCCAGAAGCAGTACAAGCGAATATTCCTTTTAGGACCCAGCCATTATGAATGGCTCGATGGGGCTTCAGTTAACATTGAGGCAGACTACTATTCCACTCCTTTGGGGAATGTAGAAGTGGATCGTGAGACCGCCTGCCAACTAATCAGCGCAGACAACGTGTTTAAATACCAAGAAAAAGCCCATGACCGTGAGCATTGCCTCGAGGTGCAGTTGCCCTTCCTCCAACGACGATTAGGCAAAGTTCCTCCCATTGTCCCCATTATTATTTCCACCAACGACTTCTCTAAGCTGAAAAGAATGGCAGAAGTCCTCAAACCATACTTCACTGACGACAACCTTTTCATCATCAGTAGCGATTTTTCCCATTATCCCTCTTATCAGGACGCTTGCAAAGTAGATGAAAAGACGGGCAAAGCCGTAGAGAGTGGAGATGTGGAAAAATTCATTGCTACCATTGAGAAAAATGCCAGAAGCGGGATTCGCAACCTGTCAACGAGTGCTTGCGGTGAGTTTCCCATCATCACATTAATGCTCATGCTCAACGGAAATTACCAGGTAAAACATCTACTTTACCAAAACTCTGGAGACATGGAGAGTCATGACCACCATCGCGTGGTAGGTTATCATTCGTTTGCCATCTTGCGAAAAACAGGAAATGAAGCCAACCAGTTTACCCTTTCCGAACAAGGAAAAAAGCTGTTGAAAGAGATTGCCTTAAAAAGCATCTCTGACGCTTTTGATGTTACATCTTCCTCTTTCACGACATCCGCCCAACAACACCCTGACCTCACCCAGAAATGTGGCGCATTTGTCACACTCACCAAGCATGGGGCATTACGTGGGTGCATGGGGCATTTCGGAGAAGACACACCCTTATATGAAGTCGTCTATAACATGGCGAGGATGGCAGCATTTGAAGACCCTCGATTCCCACAACTACGCCGTCACGAACTGGATGAGATTGATATCCAAATATCGGTACTCACACCGATGAGACGTATATATAGCTTGGATGAGTTTCAATTGCATCGCCATGGCATCTTCATCAAGAAAGGCTGGCGTAGCGGTACTTTCCTCCCACAAGTGGCAGATGAGGTGAATTGGACGAAGGAGGAATTTGTAGGCCATTGTTCACGTGACAAGGCTGGATTGGGATGGGACGGATGGCGTAATGCCGAGTTGTATGTGTATGAGGCCATCGTCTTCTGACACCACGAATCCCATTCATCCCATTCATTCTAACAACAAAAAGCAACAACAATCAGGGAAAAAACTCTACGATGATTGTTTTATTGGAAAAAATGTATAAATTTGTGGGCAAATCACATAAATGAAATAAGATATGTTTGGATTAGGAATGCCGGAGGTTCTCCTCATTGCGTTGGTTGTCTTACTGCTTTTCGGAGGGAAGAAGATACCTGAGCTGATGAAAGGACTGGGCAAAGGAGTCAAGAGTTTCAAGGACGGAATGAATGAAATGACCGACGAATTGAAGAAGGACATCACGTCCGACGACCAAAAGAAGGAGTGAGAGAATGCCTATTGGGGAGGGGAATATTGGAACATTCTGGGATCATTTAGACGAGTTGCGGACATGCCTGTTTCGCATCGTGGGGGTTACAGTATTCTTTGGGATAGCAGCTTTCATCTTCAAAGAGACATTGTTTAACATCGTCTTGGCTCCCAAGTCGAGCGATTTCATCACGTATCGTCTAATGAATGCCAACTTTTTTGACATTCACCTCATGAACACAGGACTGACTGAACAGTTCATGGTTCACCTCAAAATTGCCCTATATGCAGGGTTGTTGCTTGCTTCCCCCTTCGTTTTGTATCAACTTTTCAAGTTCGTTTCACCCGCATTATATGCTAACGAGCGTCATTATGCGGTAGGAATTGTGGGTGGCGCATACGTGATGTTCCTATTGGGGACGCTGGTCAATTATTTCTTGGTATTTCCATTTACCTTGAATTTTTTGGGGACTTACCAAGTACGCGGCGATGTTGACAACATGCTGACGTTGCAGTCGTACATCGACACTTTGGTCATTATGAGCCTGATGATGGGCGTGGTCTTTGAATTACCGATTGTGTCATGGATTTTGGGCAAGATGGGACTCATCTCCTCAGAGACAATGCGCCGCTATCGTCGTCATGCAATTGTTGTCATCATGATTGTTGCCGCCATCATCACGCCCACCACCGACATTTTTACGCTAACCATCGTATCAATTCCTATATGGTTGTTGTATGAGGTGAGCGTGTTTATCGTCAGGAAATAGAGAAAAAGGATATAAAAAATAATATACGAAATACTTATGTTACGAAAAATTAGAATCATACTTGGAGCGGTGTTTTTCATCCTGATTACACTGCTATTCGTTGATTTCACAGGCACAATGCACCATTACGTGGCATGGATGGCTAAGTTACAATTTGTTCCCGCCCTGCTCTCCATCAATCTCTTGGTGATAGCCTTTCTCCTGATCCTGACCTTGGTGTTCGGAAGGGTGTATTGCAGCATCATTTGCCCAATGGGTGTCTTTCAAGATGTCATCGCCCGTTTGCGTCGCAAGAAGAACAAATATAGCTTTTCCAAAGCTATCCATTGGTTGCGCTACACGATGTTGGGCATATTCGTTATCGCTTTGTTGGCTGGAATCCCTGCCATCTTCGGCATTCTCTCCCCATATAGTTCGTATGGAAGGATTGCCCAAAACCTGTTCCAACCCATCTACCAATGGGGCAACAACCTCTTAGCATCCGTTGCCGAGAGTATGGACAGTTACGCATTTTACCATACCGATATTTGGATTCGCAGTCTTCCTATATTTATTGTTGCGTTGCTGACATTTGTCGTCATCTTTGTATTGGCTTGGCGTAATGGTAGGACTTATTGCAACACGATTTGTCCTGTGGGAACCATCTTGGGATTCTTTTCCCGATTTGCGTGGCTAAAGATCCATTTCGATGAGAGCAAATGCCGCAATTGCAGCCTCTGTTCCAAGAATTGCAAATCCTCTTGCATCGACTATCAAACTCATACCGTGGATTATAGCCGCTGTGTGAGCTGTGGCAATTGCATCGAGAAATGCAAGTTTGGGGCATTGTCTTATTCTCACAAGTCAACAGCTACCACCGAACAACCCACACCTGACAAGGGGAAACGTTCCTTCCTTCTCGCATCGACCATGGTTGCCACCGCTGCCTTGGCGCAAGAGGGAAAGAAAGTGGATGGAGGATTGGCAGTCATCGAGGACAAGATTGCCCCTGCCCGCCTCACACCTATCACCCCTCCTGGCTCATTGAGTGCGAGGAACATGGCAAAACATTGCACAGGTTGCCAGTTGTGTGTCTCAGAATGTCCCAACAATGTGTTGCGACCCTCCACCAACTTCTCCACATTCATGCAACCTACCAGCTCCTACGAGCGAGGCTATTGCCGCCCCGAGTGCAACCGCTGCTCCGAGATTTGTCCCACGGGAGCCATCCGTCCCATCAGTCTTGACGAGAAGTCATCCATCCAAGTGGGTCATGCCGTGTGGGTCAAGAAGTATTGCATCCCCGTCAGCGAAGGCATCAATTGTGGGAACTGTGCCCGCCATTGCCCTGTGGGGGCGATAGAGATGGTACCTCTCGATCCCGATGATGAGACATCAGCCCTCGTTCCTGCTGTTAATGAGACACGTTGCATCGGCTGTGGTGCCTGTGAGAACCTATGTCCCGCCCGTCCTTTCTCTGCCATCTACGTGGAAGGACATGAGGAACATCGAATGGTGTAACGTCTGCAAAGACCTAAAACGAACACGAATCATACGAATAAAACGAATAACGGAATGAATAACAATCATAAAAACCAGATAACACGGCGGCAGTTCCTGAAAATGTTTGGGGCAGGAACGACAGCCACGGCAGCCACCCTTGTAGGGTGCAAGGACAAACAACAAAAGGCCGTTCAAGATGAATACCGCAAACAAGTAGACCCTCCCAAAGGCAAGATGACCTATCGCACCAACCCCACGACAAACGACAAAGTTTCCCTCTTGGGATATGGTATGATGCGACTGCCCAACAAATCCAAAGACAAGGAAGACTCTCCCGACGTGATAGACCAAGAGCAAGTGAACCGCTTGGTGGATTACGCCATAGAGCATGGGGTCAACTATTTCGACACATCACCTGCTTATTGCCAAGGACACTCCGAGGAATCGACGGGCATTGCCCTGCATAAATACCCCCGTGACAGTTATTACGTGGCTACCAAACTCTCCAATTTCAACCCACAAACATGGTCACGCGAGGCTTCTATCAAGATGTACCATGACTCTATGCGTTACCTGCAAGTGGATTACATCGACTATTATCTGCTCCATGCCATTGGCGGAGGAGGAATGGAAGCACTACATAGCCGCTATATTGACAATGGCATTCTCGACTATCTCTTAGAAGAACGCAAAGCGGGACGCATTCGCAATTTGGGATTCTCCTATCATGGCGACGTGAAAGTGTTTGATTACCTCCTTTCACAACACGACAAATACCACTGGGACTTCGTGCAAATTGAGTTGAATTACCTCGACTGGGAGTTTGCCAACGAGATTAACGACAGCAACACCGATGCCGTATATCTCTATGGCGAATTGCAAAAACTGAACATTCCCGCCGTCATCATGGAACCGTTATTGGGTGGCAGACTGTCAAACCTCCCACAATACATTGTCACCAAGATGAAACAAAAAGACCCCGAACATAGTGTGGCATCATGGGCTTTCCGCTATGCGGGATCTCCAGAAGGCGTGTTGACCGTTTTGAGTGGCATGACTTTCATGGAACATCTCAAAGACAACCTCCTCACCTATTCGCCCTTGAAACCCGTCAGCGAAGAAGAAAAAGAATTTCTTTATGACATTGCCAAGGAGATTGTCGGCATGGAGACGATTCCCTGTAATGACTGCAAATATTGTATGCCTTGCCCCTACGGCATCGACATCCCAGCCATTTTCGTGCATTACAATAAATGCAAGAACGAGGGAACACTCCCTCACAACAATGGGGACAAGGAATATAGGAAGCATCGGCGTAATTACCTCATCGGTCTCAACAGAGCCGTGTCGAAAGCTCGGCAAGCCGACCATTGCATCCAATGCGGACAATGTGAACCTCATTGCCCACAAAGCATCCGAATACCACGAGAGTTAGCAAAGATTGACCAGTTCGTGGAGAACTTGAGACGCACCCCCACTCTTGACAGCGAACTCCCAAATGACGAAACACAAGGATAAAAATGACTTTATAAACAAAAGAAGAATGAAAGATTTTCTCAACTGGAAACGATTATTATTGTTGGCATTTGTTGCTGCGGGATTATATATACTCACCAAGAATGAGTGGATGACCCTGGGCATATTATTCGTATTATTGGTGATAGATCATTTCCTCGCCAAGTATGACGAAAAACAACGCAAAAAGTACGAACAAGACGAGGAAGAGGAATGAATGACTTGGTGAAACTTTATGCCTCATGGTCTGGGCATGATCCGATGCGAGTCACCAAGTTGGAAGGTGCGGGGAGCAACCGCGCCTATTACCGAATGGTGGCACCCGATGGTAGTAGTGTTATCGGCGTGGTAGGGACAAGCAGGGATGAAAACCATGCTTTCATCTATCTCACCCGTCATTTCACCCAACGGCAACTCTCCGTACCCCAAGTATTGGCTGTCTCCGATGATGAGTTGCGTTACTTACAGACCGACCTCGGTACATCTTCCCTCTTTGATGCCATTCGTGGTGGACGAGAGGCGGGAGGACGATACAATCAACAAGAAAAGCTGTTGTTGGTGAATACCATCCGAGAGTTGCCCAATATTCAAGTACGCGGCGCACGAGGCCTTGACTGGTCGCAATGCTACCCACAGCCAGAGTTTGACGTGGACAATGTACTCTTCGACCTCAATTATTTCAAGTATTGTTTCTTGAAAGCGACGGAGATAGATTTCCACGAATTGAAGTTGGAAGCCAATTTCCGCATGTTCGCAAAAGACCTCACCGCCGAACAGAACGACAGTTTCATGTATCGCGACTGCCAAGCCCGTAACGTGATGTTGGATGCTGACGGCAAACCTTATTTCATCGATTATCAAGGTGGAAGGAAAGGTCCCTATTACTACGACCTCGCCTCTTTCCTTTGGCAAGCATCCGCCAAATATCCGTATAAGCTACGTAGGGAACTGGTCTCCGAATATTATGACTCGCTCAAAAACTATATCGAGGTTCCCTCCATACGGCATTTTGCACAGCGATTGAGCCTATTCGTCCTGTTCCGCACCTTGCAGGTACTTGGCGCATACGGATTCCGAGGCTATTTCGAGCGCAAGCAACACTTCATCAATTCCATTCCCATGGCGATGGACAACCTACGCGACCTCCTCGGAATGAAAGACGGAACGTTCCCCTATCCCTATCTGATGGACATCCTCCGCCAACTTACCGAACTGCCTCAGTTCGCCAAGACACCACAAGAGCAAGTGTTACGCACCGATGGATATAAGACCACGGAACGCAATCCCTACCAACCACACCCACAAGATGGACCCGCCACGTTCTCCAAATACGACGGTAAGGGTCCGTTGGTGGTGCGTGTGTATAGCTTCTCCTATCGAAAGGGAATCCCAGAAGACGGCAGCGGCAACGGTGGAGGATATGTGTTCGATTGCCGTAGCACCCACAATCCAGGGCGTTATGAGCCATATAAGCAGCTCACGGGATTAGACGAACCCGTCATCCGTTTCCTCGAAGACGATGGCGAAATCCTCACGTTCCTCTCTCATATATATGAGTTGGCAGACCACCACGTTAAACGTTACATCCAACGGGGTTTCACCTCGCTCATGTTCTCTTTCGGATGTACGGGAGGTCAGCACCGTTCCGTCTATTGCGCACAACATCTGGCAGAACATATCCACAACAAGTTTGGCATCGAGGTACATGTCTGCCATCGTGAACAAGGCATAGAAAAAATCCTCGTTTGAGAATTATTCATCAACATATAACGAAGTGTTTATGAAACTGTTAGGTAACATCATTTGGGTGGTCTTCGGCGGCTTTTTCCTCTCGTTAGGCTATGTGTTGTCAGGGTTGCTGCTGATGATAACGATTGTCGGAATCCCCTTCGGGTGGCAAGTCATCAAGTTGGCAGAGTTGGCGTTATGGCCTTTTGGCAAGGAGGTACGCAATGGCAATAGTGCTGGGGGCTGTTTGAGTGTTGTCATGAATCTCATTTGGATTTTCATTGGTGGAATATGGCTGGCACTTGGTCATGCTATCTGTGGTGTATTCTTCTTCATCACCATTATTGGCATTCCGTTTGGCAAACAGCATTTCAAGCTCGCCAATATCGCCTTGACACCCTTTGGTCGCCATGTTGTTCAATCAGGAGTCTCAAATTAGCAGGATGAAAGAGAGGGAACAATGACCCTTCTTGTAATAAAAACAAGAATATCTTTTGTTCTTCCATAATTATTGTTATTTTTGCAAACAAATCATGGTGGGTGTTTCTTTATTCCAAGAAACACCTACAATTAGATATTACAAAGCGGACAAATTAATAAGGAATCGATATGGGAAGGAAGAAGGACAACGATAATTTCCTGGAGATGATGGGAAAATTGCAAAACCTTCTGCATAACATGAGCGAAGAGGAACTGACTGAGTTTGGGAAACTATTGACAGGGGAATCGCTCATGGACGACAACATCAACAGCCAATTCTATTGGTATAAGCGACCAGACTACGAGAAAGACGCATTGAGGGAGATTAGATGGCTTGGCCCGTTCTGGAATGCACAAGACAACGACGACAAGATTGAATTGTTCAACTTCGTAGATAAAGAATGGGCGCAATTGCCCATAGAAGGGAAAAAGGCTGAGGTGAGAGGGTATATAAATGCTTTGTTTTACAGGTTCTACCCTGAGCAACAAGATAATTACTTTAAGCTCTTCGGTGCGCTATGGATGATGGAGCGGTATCAGATGACCGACTGCTTAGACTTGGTGTTGGAAGCATTGCGCCAAGACGCACACTTCTACACCCATTTCATAGCGGGAATGGAAGATACCATGACAGCCCTCATCTACCAGATTGGCAATGGGCAGATAGACATATTAGAACAGTTCCTTTACGAACAAGGACTTATTCCACATGTCAAACCGATTGTCTTCAAGGCCATCGTCCTGACATTACTCAAACAACCAAAACAACGGTTAAAAATCGTAAGCATGTTATCGCAGTTCCTGAAGCATTGCTTGGAAATATGCCAAAAAGGAGCATTGACGGTCAATATCGAACAATATGCCATAACGCTTGCGTATGCGCATGTAAAGGAATTGATGCCCCTCATACGCACACTTTACAAGAAGCTACACATCAAGAACATCGAAATGAACGGCTTAGTGGACATTGAGGAGTTGATGAATGATGTATTCGAGCCTTTCAATTGCGAATATGACAACTTGACTTCCTATTTGAAGGAGTTGGCAGAGGAGGAGAACTATTATGATGTGCCTTCTTTCGATGATGATCAAGATTGGGACGAATGGGAAGAAGAAAATGAATACTATGCTGTCTATGATAGTTGTAAACGATATATCCTTCGTTTAGAGTTGATGGACGGACAAGAAATCATCGAGCGAACTGTGCAAGTGCCATCAAACATGTACCTTGAGACTTTAGCAGAACTCATCATGAGGGCTTTCGGACGGTCGGATGTACCCAATGATTATTGGTTTGAAACGAACAAAGTACGTTACACTCCCTATCCAGAAGACTATCAGCTTGACGATGGGGCTTTTGACATAGATACCACGTATGAAGTAACCATCGGGACTATCCTTTCCAAGAAAGGAAGTATTGCACATTATGACATCCTCGACAAGAACGGCAAAGTGAAATGGCGACATGCAATCGTGTTGGAGAGAACTGGTGGTTACACCGAGAAGACACAGCATTACTTGGAACTGATTGGCGGAAGAGGTGTTTATCCAAGCAAGAACACAAAAGATATGGCAGAATTCTTGTCTCGTATCAAAGAGGGAAAAGTGAAGATGCCGGATTTCAAGTCCATCAGAAAGAAAATAGAGAAATTTGAGACGGAAACAGGCAGTCCATGTTGATGAACATGGTAGTGATATATACCTCTTATTTCAACAAATCTTAAAATTGTTGGGTTTTTATTTGCTTGTTAGAAAAAAACTTCATACCTTTGCAACGTCTTTGAAATAAAGGCACCCTTGGTTTCGGGATTTAGCGCAGTTGGTAGCGCACACGTCTGGGGGGCGCGAGGTCGCTGGTTCGAGTCCAGTAATCCCGACCAAAAAGATAAGTGATTGTAAACCAGTCACTTATTTTTTTGTATTCTCATTTTCACAACTTTGCACAATGGAGGTTTCTGAAAGCCATTATACAGGTTTTCTGGGCGTATAGCTCATTTCTCAGAGTTTCTTGTTTTCAACTTTCCATGCGTTTATTTCCTCTTATCGTTTTTTATTTATAATTTTGTCGTCAATAACAAAGACTTTAATCAAACGACATGATGAAGACCTTACGACTTACCGTTTTGATGGCTGTGCTTGCTTTGTTTGCCAACATGGCTGTAGCCGCCGATTTTGAAACCGCCACGAATGCCGTGGCAAACATGAAAGTGGGTTGGAATCTGGGAAACACCTTAGATGCCAACTCTGGTTCCTTGACAAATATGTGGATAG
>JAFYZV010000181.1 GCA_017548525.1 Prevotella sp. | reverse complement strand
GGCTATGGACTCTCTCGCACAAGCCCTCCATGCCACAGACCACAAGCGAGGTGACGGCTATTTCATCCTCTCTGGACCGCAATATGAGAACGGCAGTTACATCCCAGACTACAGCTTTTATTCAAAGTTTGTTGCCCACCAAAAGCTATGGTATGTCTATACGATGGTTTACCCTGACCGCTATAAGCATGTTCTCACTCGTTTGTTCCATGAAATCGATATGTGGCAAGTATGGGAACGCCCTATGCCTCGGTTGAAACAAGGGGAGTCGCAAACCCCGAGAAGTGTTTCCGAGTAAAAGGAACAATGATATGGAGTAGCTTTCTTCTTAAAGTTCTTCTTACTATTGATAAAGGATAAAATGCTTAATTTCGTTGAAAAAAACGGACAAAAGTGGTGTATAGAAAAACGTTAAAATAGGATGGAGAGTGGCGGATTTATGGGTAATCGAAGGCGAAAATATGGGTGAAAAGCGGCGGAGGTATGAATTTAACAACTTTTGTGCGGCATTTATCCAACATAGATGCCGCATACAGTTTTTTCGAATGCCCCCTTTGTGACTGACTAATGCCGCCCAAAAGATGTTAAAATGACGTATTTATGCAAGATTTATGCGCTTTTGGGAGGGGTTGAATTGATGGGATGAAAAGGATGTCGTTGATAGTCAACGACTTGCGAAAAACGCCAAAAACGGGCTTATTTTCGTCCAAATGATGGGCAATGCGGAAAAATGGGCTGTATTTGCGCTTATTTTTGGAAAAATAATTGACAATTTCGGCTTATCCCCATCTATCTATTTTTCGTTCCAAGAGTACGACATTTTCCACATGGGGTGTATGTGGAAACATGTCTACGGGCTGCACAATGCGGATTTGGTATTCTTGGCAAAGCCGCTCAAGGTCGCGAGCCTGGGTGGCAGGGTTGCAACTGACGTAGACGATGCGCCAAGGTGTCGCCCGTAGGATGGTCTCAACCACGTCGGGGTGCATCCCTGCGCGGGGTGGGTCTGTGATGATAATGTCAGGTCTCCCGTGCTCGGCGATGAACTCATCTGTGAGTAAGTCCTTCATGTCGCCCGCAAAAAAGAGTGTGTTTTTGATGCCATTGAGTTCGGAATTGACCTTGGCGTCTGCAATGGCTTCGGGTACGTACTCAATGCCAATGACCTTCCGCGCCCTTTCTGCCACGAAGTTGGCAATGGTGCCCGTACCCGTATAGAGGTCGTAGACGAGCGGTCTATGCTCCTCTGCCGCCTCCTTCTCTAAGTCGGAAAATGCCAACTCCCGTGCCACGGCATAGAGATGGTACGCCTGTTCGGTATTGGTCTGGTAGAAACTCTTGGGGCCTACCTTGAAGCGAAGCCCTTCCATCGTCTCAAAGATATGGTCGTTGCCTTGGAAGGTATGCACGTCGAGGTCGCCGAAAGTATCGTTGCATTTCTGGTTGTCCACCCACATCAGCGACGTGACTTGTGGGAATTGCGTGGCGATATGTTGCAAGAGAGCCTCCGCCTCAGGTGGCATCTCCCCCGCCTTGTCGAACTTAAACTGCACGATGACCATCCATTCGCCCGTGTTGGAGTTGCGGATAACCACACCACGGAGCAATCCCGTTTGTTGTCGTAGGTCAAAGAAGGTTATCCCATGGTCGATGGCATAATCGCGAATTTCATTGCGGATGCGGTTGTGGAGGCTGTCCATAAGGCAACATTCGTCAATGGGCAGCACCTTGTCGAATGCTCCCGTGATGTGGAAGCCGAGTGCATCTCGGGCATATTCCATGCCGCTGCTGATTTCTTCACGTGTGAGATAGCGGCGGTTGGATGCACCAAAGTCGAGTTTGTTGCGGTATTCCCGTGTCTTGACGGAGCCGAGGATGGGTCGGAACACCACTCCGTCCACCTCCCCCGTATTGGGATGGGGCAGGGTGAGGTGTCCTATGCGCGTGAGCTGGTCATAGACCTGCTGCTGTTTCATCTCCAATTGTTGGGGGTAGGGGAGCATCTGCCACTTGCAACCGCCGCAGATGCCAAAATGCTGGCACATCGGCTTTTGTCTTGTGCTGCTATATTGTCGGAAGCGGATGACCTCCGCCTCGGCATAATGGTGTTTCTTCTTGCGGATTTGGAGGTCAACGACATCGCCTGGCACACACCAAGGGACGAAGACAACGAGTTGCGACTCTGCCGTGCCGTCGTGTGCGGGGATGGTCAGGCGTGTCAGAGCCTTGCCCTCAGCGGCAATGTCGGTGATGGTTACGTTCTCGAATATGGGTAATGGTTTTCTCTTTCTGCTCATGATTTCTGTGTTCTATCTGTTTTCAGAGTACAAAGTTACGAATAAAATCCCATATTGATTTTTTGTGCCAAGGAAAATTTATTTGGCGATTTCCTTGCATATTGAATATTATATTGTATATTTGCAGCGATAATGACGATATAATAGAGTTTCCAAACCTGTTATCATAGGAAATCAATACAAATATAAACAATCATTCATATATGAAAGAAAAGAACAAAGGAATCTTGACTCTGAAAACACTGACGAAGAGTAATGTTTGGGACATCCAGGAAAATGACGTGTTCAGAATGTGGGAGGCTGCGGAAAAAGACACCGACCTCAAGGACAACTTGCGTCATTACAGTGACATTATCCGCACTGCGTTTGAGTTGGAGGAAGTCAAGGTGGACCGACCAGAGGTGGTCAAGAAATACGAGGCGCGTGGCTTTAAGGTGGGCTTAGTGAAGCTTGACGAGAGCACGAAAGTGAAGTGGGCCATCAAGAAACGCCCCATCATGAGGGTTACAGACCTCACCTACGAGAACATTCGCCATATCTCGGCTGCCAAGTTGCTTGAAGTTATCAACCGCAATTTTGGCGGTGGCTGGGAGTCGTTGTCGCAAAGCATCCGTGACATCATCGAGAGTGGCTTTGACATCAGTACCACGACACTGCCCAAGGATCGTCTGCACAAAGTTGGCGGCATGTATGAGAAGAAGGTGGCAGATGGCTTTGACGTGTTAGAGATAGCGAAAGGTACATGGATAGAGGCAATTTTCGCCAAGGAGAAGCCCGAGGCTTTGAAGCCCCGTTCCAAGTATGACAATGACGAGGATGACGACAAATACGATGACAATGAAGATGGTGACGAGGAGTTGGACGACCGTGGAGACCGCTACGATGACATCGAGGAGGATGACGATGACTTCGATGAGGACAAGTTGACGGAGGAGAGCTATCGCACAACCTTTGAAACCGACCCCGAAGTGTTGAGCATCGAGGCAGAGGATGTTAGCGACGACGAGGAATACTAACTAACTTATTATATGATAATAAGAATCGGGGGACTTGCCAAAAGCGAGTCCCCCGATTTCATGTATTACCCTTTATCTTTAGAAGAAGAGATAACGATTGTCAACAACGTTAGCCTTCCGGTAAAGTTCATTGGTGAAACCACTGGCGTATTGCATGGCTTTCTGGCGGAGAGTCTGCTCCTGTGCCTTGGCATCAAACTTGTTGGGACGCTTCGTCTTGTCAACCACTTGGAAGAGATAGACACCAGCGTTACCCTTGACAGGCTCTGCACTGAACTTGCCCTTGGCAGTCATTGCCACCGCACCGCTTAAAGCGGGCTCGCTGGCTCCCGTGGCGGGAACGAACACTGGGGCGGAGAAAGTCACCTGGTTCACGTCGGAGATGTTGGCACCCTTGGCCTTGGCAGCGTCAATCGATGTCACACCCTTTGCCTTCTCGGCAAGCTGGGCAGCTTTTTTGTCCTTGATGACTTCAGACTTCACATATTCTGACACTTGCTCATCCTTCAACGAGCGGTAGCCGATGGGGTGAATCTTGTCAACCATAGCCACAAGAAGGTGGTTGTTTTCGCCACACTCATACATTGGGGATACTTGTCCCTCTTTTGCTTCAAACACCCATTTCAAGGCATCGCGTGTGCCATGGATGCCAGCAAGATTGTGCTGTGCGGTGCTGACATCGTTGAGATCTCTCACCAAGTAGCCATTCTTCTGTGCATTCTTCACGATGTCGTCCTCCTTTTGGTTGGCACTGACGAATGAGCTAAACTTATTATACGCGGTGGAATAGGTATCCTTAGAGAAGTCGATAGTCTTCTTTACTACGGCAGCGGTATACTTGTTGATGAAGTTGCGCTTGTCAAGCACTTGGACGATGAGGTTACCTTGTGGCAACTCGATGTTCTTCAACTCATTCACGGCCATGGTGTTGAGGCTGTTGATGTAACCCTTGGTGTCGCTGTCTAAGGAAGGAGCGTTCTGGTATTGGCTGGTAACCATCCAGTTCTTGGCACCGTCCTGACCGTATTTCTTGGCTATTGCCTCGAAGTCGCCGCCAGCCTTGAGGGCGTTGAAGATAGAGTCGGCACGCTTGTGAGCATCGGCAGCGTCCTTACCACCTACGTTAATCTGACGGTATTGCACGGAGTCGGGCAGTTGTTGCTTGGCAACGAGCTTGATGAGGTTGAGTGTATTGTCGGACTTGTTCTCCACGGGACCATAGACAGAACCCACTGCGATAGAGTCTAACCGCTGTTGGATGTCTCTTGGGAAGGCTTCCTTTGCCACGGGAATGCCGAGGTAGCTGACGAGAGAAGTAGCACTGCGTACCACCTTGGAGGGGTCTTCCTCCTCTGCAAGTTGCTTGGCATAGGTGGCGAAGTCCTTTTGCAAGGCAGCTCGATCGGCGGGAGAAGCATCCACTTGGATGTCCACATACTTCACGTCTCGTGTCTCGACGATTTGTTTGAAACGCTCTTTCAGTTCGTCGTACTTGGCTTTCAGTTCACTCTCCGACACCTCAATCTTGCCATCCTCGATGCTTGAGTAGGGGAAAGCAGCCAGTTGGATTTGGCTCTCTTCGTTCTCGCCCTCAAAGGCAAGCTTCGCTTCTACGGGGTTGGAGAGCAGACAGCTGGCAAGTAATGCCTGGTATTTCTGGGCAAGGGTCTGCTGGCGCAGTTGCTTCTCGATGAAATTCCAGTACCTATACAAGGCATCGTATTGCTTGCTCATCTGTGGGTTGGCGTTCTTCTTGTAGTCGGCAAGGAAACGCTGAAGGGCATTCACGTCAAACCGTCCCGTCTGCTGGTTGACGAAAGGAGTCTGCATGAGCATGGGGTTGGTGCCTTCTTTCAAGATGTTCTGCAACTCAGTGTCGGTCACCGTTAGGCCTAACTTCTTTGCTTCGCCCTCAATGAGCTTGCTTTGAATCAACGAATTCCACACCATGTCTTTCACTTGGTTCATCTGGTCTTCGTTCAATTGCTCGGTGCCTTGTTGCATCTTGATGACCTCTGTGTACTCGTCAACGAGTTTTTGGAAGTCTTGAACGTTGATTTTCTCTCCCATGATTTGGCCGATTTGCTGCCGTTGGTCGTTACGGGTTGACTCGCACGAGCGGAACAGCTCTTCAGCGATGAATGCGAAAAGGGCCAATGCTATCGCAGATACCAACACTGGTCCCCAACTTCTGATTTTTCCAATTGCTGCCATTTTTATTAATTGTTTGTTTTGATTGTAATCGTATTTAATTTCAAAAAAGCGTACAAAATTACTAAAAAGATATGAAACCAAGGAATTTTCACCTCAAAAAATGAGAATTGGAGCGTCACGCAAGGTAGAAAAGGATGAAAAACACAGGGCTTAGTGTCATTTTTCATTCACATGCAATTGCACCAACTCGATTTTGGTCATGGTGTTTTTGATGACCTTGAACTCAAACTTGCCTATTTTCACTACTTCATTGAGTTTGGGGAAACTGCGATATTCGTTCAAAATTAAGCCACCAATGGTCATGTAATCGTCGCTCTCGGGTAGGTCGAGGTCGAACATCTCGTTGACTTTGTCTATCTCCAATCGTGCGGAGAGGACGTAATCGCCATCATCGTTTCGGATGGCGGTGTATTGTGTGTTGTCGTGTTCATCCTCAATGTCACCGAAGATTTCCTCCACGATGTCCTCAAGGGAAACAATGCCGCTGGTGCCTCCAAACTCGTCGACGACCACTCCGAGAGATTTTTTCTGCTGCAAAAGTAGTCGCATCATCTTCTGTGCCGCCATTGTCTCAGGGACAAAGGGCATACTGAGAATGGCTTCGTGCCAATCAGAGGGGTTCTTGAACATCATCGATGAGTGGATATAGCCGATGATGTGGTCTATGTCCTCGTCATAGACCAATATCTTGGAATGGCCACTCTCCACAAACAACTGCTTGAGTTCTTCCAAAGAAGCGCTGCGTTCCACGGCGAAAATCTCCGTGCGTGGCACCATGCAGTCGCGTACTTTGAGGTCAGCGAAGTCAAGGGCATTCTGGAAAATCTTGACTTCATTGTCTATTTCATCATCGTCCTTGGCATTCTCGATAGTGGATTGTACTAAATAATCGAGGTCAACTTTGGTAAATCCCTCATCGGCATCTTGCTTGGCGAAGCGGATTCCCACTATCCGGAGGAACAGCTTGGAGAGCAGGGTGGAGAACTTACTGATGGGCCAAAGGATGATATAGATGATGTATGCGGGGAAAGCGAAAATGGTCATCATCCTGTTGGGATTGCTCTTGAACAGGGTCTTGGGTAAGAATTCGCCCGTGAAGAGGACGATGAGTGTGGAAAGGATGGTGTCTGCGGGGACTGTGATGGCGGCATCCAACCCCTTGAAAATTGTGTTATCGAAGAGAAAGGCTATCAAGATGCCATAGACGACCAATGCGATATTGTTGCCCACAAGCATGGTACTCACGAATCCGTTAGGGTGGGAATAGAAGACGGATAGGAACTTCTGTGAAAAGCTATTCCGCTCTTTTTCCATCTCAGCGAGCATTCGGTTGCTCGACACAAAGGCTATCTCCATGCCTGAAAAGAAGGCAGAGAAAGCCATTGCGACCAAAATGCCAATGATGAGTGATATGTTTACCTCGTTTTCCATACTTTACGAAAAGGGTTTCTTTTGTTTGTGGATGCTTCAGTCATTGAGAATGGAGATTTTACGTTGGGGTTGTGCCTGTGGGCGAAGGGGAATGAAAGTGGCGGTATCTTGCTTGGGCTTGCTCTCTTTCTCCTCATTGATAATGTCTCCTTTCTCAAACGACCCCTTGCTGTTGGTGACGTAATACTTGCGCATGTTCTCGTCGCTGCGGAAATAAGTACCTTGCAAGGTGCGCTCAGGCGTTACAAGCTGGGAGAAAACGTGCGAGTAGAACTCGTGGCGTCCCATGTCGTAAAACAGTTCCTCACTCTTGAAGTCAAGCCCATCCTTGGTCAACACATGCACCCTGCCACGCAGTTCCCACAGGCGGAGACGGTCATAATGATAAGCGGTGTCAGCCTGGATGTAGGTCTGTACATGGAAACTCTCGTCAAACTGCGTCATAAACACGCCTTTTTCGAATATCCAACGTGATGGGTCCCGCCGTTGGTTCACCTCCCATCGCTCTGCCACGATACGGTATTTGATGACTCCCGAGTCGGAGATGAGCGCATTCACCCCGTATGTGACCATCGATGCCACGGAGTCGCGGTCGTAGATGGGGGGGGCGGTATGCTCTTTCTGTTCTTCACATGCCACAAAAGACATGGATAGAACCAACAGGCAGAGGATGATACGAGCGAGGGGATTGTCCACTATTCTACCTTCCATTTGGCGAACCACCGCTCATTAAATGTCAGACCGATGTTGATGCGGAACGTGTTTTCGGTGATGAATCCCTTTGCCTCTTGACGTACCCATCCCGCACTGATATTCAAAGTGGAGCGATTGTTCCAAGAATTGATGATGGGAATGCCGAATCCCATGGTGGCACTGATCTCTTTTGGACCGTCCTTACCGTATATTTTTATATAAGGTGTAGCGTAAGAAACGCCCGCACGATAGTGGACACGATTCAGAAAACGACGACTGGTCTCTCCAGGGCATACGTCGAAGCCCAATGTCAGCTTATGACGGTCTTTAAACATGTCGCCTTTGAGGATATAGGCAGGGGTGCCGTTTATCTCCGTGTATTCTGGATAGGAAGTCTTAGACCATTGTTGTAGGGAGTAATCCAGTCCCACCTTCAACTTGTTGGCATGGGAGAACGCCAGTCCTGCACCCATCATGGTAGGCATCTCCAAGTCCAAACCACCGTCCTTGGGATAATTGGTGGTATCGGTGACACTCGTCTGGACATTGTTCATAATCACTTGGCATTTGGCATCGGCTCCCATCTTGTGTCCTGGTGAATAGGTAAGACCCAAGGTTAATTGGTCGTTCTTGGAGAGCTTTGCCGCATACTGGATGCCCAAGTCCAACTTGTAATTACGTATCTCGGCAGAATAATACTTTGAAAGGGTGCTGGCGTATGTCTCACTGTAGTTGTTGACGAGGGATTTGGAGTAGGTTCCCCACAAGTAACCGCCATTGATTCCTACCGATAAACCCCGTATCGGCTCCCATCCCATGCCGACATATAGCTCATGGAAACCGCCGCTACCATTGTACGAGTTGGTATATGTTGCGGTCTTCATGTCACTTACATAACCCGAAGAGACGTAAGAATACCCGACGTTGGTGAAAGGCAGAATACCAAAACTCAATCCTAAATGGCGGGCGAGGCGCAATCCTGCCACGACATATTCAAAGTTTGCGTTCTTGGCATTCACCTTCTTGTTGCCCTCCTTAAAGTTGGTGATTTGTCCCGACAACCCCGCATCAAAGATGAAAGTGAGGGAGTCGATGGAGGAATATGATGCTGGATTGAGGGGATTCACTTGGTTGTGTTCGCGGAAACCGATACCCACGCCGTTCATGCCACGGTTGAAACCTGTTGATTGGTCTGCCAAAGACCCCAGTCCATATTGGCTATAAGGTGAGTTTGTTGCGCTTTGTGCAAATGCCGTTGTTGCTCCAACCCATGCTAAAACGG
>JAFYZV010000180.1 GCA_017548525.1 Prevotella sp. | reverse complement strand
ATATCTTTGGGGCGATACTCGGTCCTATTTGTGCACTCTTAGTGTGGTTAATCCCTATTGAAGGACTGGCAGACAATCCGGAAGCCCACAAGTTGTTGGCTATTGTGACGCTGGTTGCTTTTTGGTGGATTTGCGAACCAGTACCCATTCCCGTGACTTCTCTGATAGGTCCGACGCTATGCGTTGTCTTTGGAGTTGTATCGGCGAAAGATGCTTTTGCAAACTTTGCTAACCCGATGATTTTCTTGTTCATGGGAGGTTTCTTGATTGCAAAGGGTATGATGGTGAATGGTTTGGACAAGCGCATTGCGTACGGCATCATGTCAATGAAATGGGTAGGCGACAGCCCACGTCGTATTTTCCTCGCCATTGGTCTTGCCTGTATGTTGTGCTCTGGCTGGATTAGCAACACGGCTACTGCTGCCATGATGTTCCCAATCGCTTTAGGTTTGCTTGAGGCAATACGCGAAATGATGGCTGCCAATGGAAAACAAATAGACCTTCGCACGTATAAATACTCAACTGGCTTGATGTTGATGACAGCGTATGCTTGTTCTATCGGTGGTGTGCTCACTCCGATTGGAACTCCTCCAAATATCATTATGATTGGATTCATCAGGGAGTTGGCTCCAGATGCTCCTCAAATTACATTCTTTAACTGGATGATTTGGGGCTTTGCAGCTATGGTACTATATTTCATCGTTACCTATTTCGTGCTTCAGAGAATGTTCCCAGCTGATGTAAAGCACATCGATGGCGCACAGGAATTCATTCAGGAACGTGTGAGAGGTTTGGGTAAGTGGACCCGCGCCCAGAAGAATACGCTCATCGCTTTCATCGTGGCTGTAACGCTTTGGGTAACCCCAGGTTTGCTTAGTGCCATTCAGAATATTGCTCCCGATGCCATAGATGCTGAGACTGTGAAGACTTATAATAAGTATTTCCCAGAAGCCATTGCCGCTATGATTGGTGGTCTGTTGCTGTTCTTGATGCCTGTTGATATCAAGAATCGCAAGATGACTTTAGAGTGGAAAGATGGCGTGAAAGGTATTGAATGGGGAACGTTGTTGCTCTTCGGTGGTGGTTTGGCTATTGGTGGAATGGTATTCTCCACGGGGCTTTCACAATGGATTGGCGAGTCTCTGACGAGTGCTTTAGGTGGTCAACCCTCGGAAATCGTGTTCCTGACATTGTTCGCTGTAACCTCTCTGATACTCTCTGAGCTTACTTCCAACACCGCTGTTGCCAACTTGATGGGCCCGATTGCTATTGCAACTGCCGTTTCGTTAGGCTTCAGTCCTCTGCCAGTTTGCGTTGTTATGGCTCTCTGTACATCGCTCGCATTCATGTTGCCAGTATCTACACCGCCGAATGCCATTGTCTATGCTTCTGGCTACATCCCCATCACGAAGATGATCAAGGCTGGTATCATTCTCGATATCATCGGTGTGTTCATTATTACCGTGCCTCTTGTGATGTTGCTCGTCAAGGCTATCATGGGTGTGTAGTCATTTTCAATGGATGATTAATTAGTAAATCATAATTATAAACCGTAAAAAGTCTCATCCTCAGTTGTGGGGATGAGACTTTTTTACGCATATAAAATCGCCTTGCCATGCAATAAAAAGGGCTTAGTGTCGTTATTTATCATGTATATATACATTTTTATTGACTAATGATAGAATATATCAGGGGCGAACTGACGGAGCTAACCCCGACGATGGCCGTCATTGAGACGGGAGGAGTAGGGTATGCTTTGTGCATTTCGCTAAACACATTTAGTGCCATACAAGGCAAGAAGGAGGTGCGACTGTACGTCAACGAGGCGATAGTGACGGGCGGGCGTGACGATAGCATTACGCTTTATGGCTTTGCCACCAAGCAGGAGCGCGACCTTTACCGTTTGCTCATCACCGTGAGTGGGGTGGGTGCGAATACTGCCAGAATGATTTTGTCGGCATCTTCGCCCGCAGAGTTGTGCAATATCATTGCCAATGGTGACGAGCGGATGTTGAAGAGCGTGAAAGGAATAGGGTTGAAGACCGCACAGCGCATCATCGTGGATCTTCGTGACAAGATCATGTCATTAGGTATCGCCGAGGAGATGCACGTGGCAGGACAACCCTCTGCCGTGGTCAATAGCAGCGTGAAAGATGAGGCGGTACAGGCTTTGACGATGTTGGGGTTCTCTCCTGCACCCTCGGCAAAGGTCGTTATTGCCATTTTGAAGGAACAACCCGAGTTGCCTGTAGAGCAAGTTATTAAGTTGGCATTGAAGCAAATTAAGTAAATCATTAATTACAAGGGAGTTATCGATTTGAAAGGGAAGTCAAGATTGTTTGGTTTGATGATGGGATTGTTGGTGATGGGATTCGTCGCCAGTTATGCCATGTCATTCCCTTTCATGGAGGCTATGCACCATGAGGAGGAATCCGCCGAGCCGCCACAAGACGACCCTCGCCGCCAACGTAACAACCAACGTGGTAGATATAGCGATCCCGAGGATGAAGACGACCCGCAGAAAAAGCCTGTGGAAATCACAGCCCAACCCATCTTGGAGAATGAGGACTCCATCCCCGACTCGTTGCTTCACCCCCGTTGGAAAATACAGCGCACCCTGCCCATTACCAATAGCGACCTACGTCAGAATCCAATGGATTTGAAGCGTCCCGAAAACCTGAAGCAAGAGGTACAATATAACGATACCCTTGAAAGTTATATCTTCGGTAACAAGATGGGTAGTACTTGGTTAAATGCCCCCATCATGATGACTCCCGAAGAATATCTCAACTGGTCTACCCAGCAAAAGATGCGCGAATATTTCCGCAAGAAGAACGATGAGATTTACCAGAAGAAAGGCAAGGAGAAGTTTGACTTTACCGACATGCACTTCGACTTGGGACCGGCGGAAAAGATATTTGGCCCTGGCGGTGTACGTATCAAGACACAGGGAACGGCAGAGTTGAAGTTTGGAGCGACGTTCAAAAACATTGACAACCCCTCTCTTCCCGTGCGTAACCGCAAGACCACGACGATGGACTTTGACGAGAAAATCAACCTCAATGTCAATGGTAAGGTGGGCGATAAGGTGAACTTGAACTTGAATTACAACACCGATGCCACCTTTGACTTCGATACGCAAAACATGAAATTGAAGTATGACGGCAAGGAGGATGAAATCATCAAACTGGTTGAGGCGGGTAATATCTCGTTTCCTTCCAACTCGTCGTTGGTGAAAGGAGCCAGTTCGCTGTTCGGTCTTCGTACCGATTTACAGTTTGGAAAACTGAAATTGCAACTTGTGGCATCGCAGAAGAAGACCAATACACAGAGTGTTTCTTCCAAGGGCGGAGTACAGCTAACCCCCTTTGAAATTGATGCTGCCGACTATGAGGAAAACCGTCACTTCTTCCTTTCGCAGTATTTCCGCGATAAGTATGACAATGCCATGAAGTCGTTGCCCAACCTCACCACGGGTATCAAGATAAATCGTGTGGAAGTTTGGGTAACAAACAAGACGGGAACTACGTCGAACACCCGCAACATCATTGCCCTGACCGACCTCGGAGAGAATAGCAAGGTTTCCAACAGCCAATGGAGTATTACGGGTTCGGTTGTCCCTGCCAACGGTGCGAATACCGAGTATGCTGCGATGGTGGGTCAATATGTCGATGCCCGTAATATCGACCAGACCTCATCGACGCTCGATGCCATTCCGAGGTTTGTGGGCGGTGCCGACTATGAGAAGTTGGAGAGTGCCCGTCTGCTCAATTCCTCGGAATATACCGTGAACACCGCCTTGGGGTATATCAGCTTGAAGACGGCATTGCAGACCGACCAAGTGTTAGCGGTGGCTTACGAATACACTTACGGCGGCACGACCTACCAAGTGGGAGAATTTGCCAGCGACATCACCAATGTGAGCCAAGCCCTCTTCGTCAAGGCATTGAAAAACACCAGTAACAACCCATCGCAAGGCAACTGGGACTTGATGATGAAGAACGTCTACAACCTTGGTTCCACCTCCGTACAGAAAGACAAGTTCCGCCTTGACGTGAAGTTCCAGAGCGACACGGCGGGAGTTTACCTTACATATATCCCCGAGCCACAAGTGAAGGAACAGACCTTGCTCAAGGTATTGGGGGCAGACCGCTTGGATAACAATAACAAAGCGCACTCCAATGGCTATTTTGACTTCGTGGAAGGATATACCGTAAGCAACGGCAGGGTGTTCTTCCCCGAGGCAGAACCCTTTGGTAAATACCTATATAATTATTTGGTGTCGAAAGGCATTAGCGCAGAGAAAGCTGCGGGATATGCCTTCACGGAACTGTATGACTCGACAAAGACTGTCGCCAAGCAGATTGCCGAGAAGGACAAATACTTGCTCATGGGTCAGTATCGCGGCACCAATGCCAATGTCATTTCTCTTGGTGCATACAATGTGCCACAAGGTTCGGTGAAGGTGACGGCGGGAGGAATAGAACTGACGGAGGGGTCTGACTATACCGTTGACTATAACGCGGGTGAGGTGACCATCCTCAACCAGAGCATCATCGATGCGGGAACACCCATCAATGTGTCATCGGAGAGTAACACAGACTATGGCCAGGCGCGTAAGACGATGTTTGGCATGAACTGGCAATACGACTTCACCAAGAACTTCCAGTTGAGTGGTACGTTACAACACCTCTCTGAGCAACCGCTCATCTCGAAGGTCGCCATGGGTAGCGAGCCATTGAACAACACCTTATGGGGTGTTAACTTGAATTGGCAAAAGGAGAGCCAGTGGCTGACGAACATGCTTGACAAGTTGCCGTTATTACATCTGACACAACCTTCAAACATCTCTTTCAAGGGTGAATTTGCCCAACTCATCGCTGGGCAGAGCCATGGCACCCAGGATAACGCCTCGTATCTCGACGACTTCGAGAACACCGAGTGGGAAATTGATGTATCGACACCCACGTCATGGTGCCTGTCGAGTGTGCCTTCCACATTCGCCAATTATAACGACAAGGAGACGTTGAAGAGTGGGTACGACCGAAGCCTCCTCTCTTGGTACACCATTGACCGCCTGTTTACCAATAGGAGCTCGTCTCTCACCCCAGGACATATCAAGAGTGACCTCGACCAACTGTCCAACCATTATATAAGAGAGGTGTACATCAGGGAACTGTTTCCCAATAAGGACCAGAGTAATTACAGTGGTGCCACCAATACCCAGAACATCCTCAACCTCGCGTATTATCCCGAGGAGCGTGGTCCTTACAACTTCAACCCCAACCTGAACGCTGAGGGTAAGTTTGACAACCCCCAGAACAAATGGGGCGGCATGATGCGCAAGTTGGAGACAAGCGACTTTGAGGCTGCCAATATCGAGTACATCGAGTTTTGGATGCTCGACCCCTTTATCTATACCCGTGAGCAAGGTAAGGCAGAGGAATATGGCGGCGACTTCTATATCAATCTCGGCGAGGTGAGCGAGGACATCCTGCGCGATGGCAAGAAGTTCTACGAGAGTGGGATGCCCGTCGATGGCAATAGCAACTTCACTTATACCCAATGGGGTAAGATACCCGTGCAGTCCACGGTGACTTATGCCTTCGCCACCACCTCTGGGTCGCGAGCTTTGCAAGATGTGGGTTTCAATGGATTGAATGACGCAGAGGAGCGTACATTCGAATCGTATCAGGATTTTCTGACTTCCATTCAAGGGAAAGTGTCGCCGGCCGTGTGGGATTCCATCTACAACGACCCCGCTAACGACAACTACCATTATTTCCGAGGTGGTGACTATGACCAGATGGAAGCTAACATCTTGCGCCGATACAAGTACATCAACAATCCACAAGGTAACTCGCCAGACACTGACACCCGAAGCGAGAGCTATGACACGTCGTATAAGACAATGCCCGATGTGGAGGACATCAATCAGGACTATACCCTCAATGAGTATGAGAAATATTACCAGTACCATGTTTCCATCCGTCCCGAGGACTTGGTGGTGGGGCAAAACTATATCGTAGACAAGCGAAACTACACGCCCAAGTTGCGCAATGGCAAGGAGGAGACGGTATCGTGGT